>JBHLLJ010000129.1:0-9334 GCA_048885705.1 Candidatus Hermodarchaeota archaeon
GTACTTATAATTTTAAAGAATATGATTTAATATCTTAATAAAATACATTTATTTATATAAACTAGTGAGAATTTTGAATTTTAAGTGGTCCTCTCATGAAAAATAGGTTTATAGTTGACAATAAAATCACCAATGAATTTGTTGAAACTTATACAAAAACTACATATAGGATAATTGGAGAAAACAAACATTCATCAATTAAACCTTGTCATTGGCTAGAGCAGAAGTTAGCAACAGGAAGAGATAATCGTAATTGTTATAAGGGTGTTTTTGGAATACAAAGTCATAGATGTCTGCAAAATACACCTTCACTACCTTTTTGTAATCATCAATGTGTCTTTTGTTGGAGAGATATTGAGTTTGGATCACTTGGAAGTGAATTCATCGTTGAACCAGATGATCCTAAATTTCTTATTGACGAAATGATACGGCATCATAAAGATATCATTAAAAATCATCTACCATTAAGACGTTATCTTGATAATTATGAAATAATGATTGATATTCTCTATTACTTTCTTTTAAATCCCAACAAGACTCACAATATAAATTCTCTTAGTAGTAACATTCATGTTTCAAAAAACAAGATTGAACGGGCAGTTACACTATTAAAGAACCAAGAATTCATTAAATATATGAATTCCTCAGAAAATACATTCAGATTAGATGATGACGTGAATTGCTGTATTAGTTCCAGAGAGGAGTTAGAAATCTTGATTAATAGAGAATTAACTTCACCTGATGATATAATGCAAGCTCATAGTGAAGCATTGACACCAAATCATGCTGCTATTTCACTAGATGGAGAACCTCTTTTATATCCAAGAATCTCTGAATTTGTTCAAGAATTTAAGAATCGAAATATGACCACTTTTATTGTTACTAATGGAACTTTACCTGAAAGAATTGAAAAATTAGATCCTCTACCTACTCAATTATATATTACTTTACCTGCTTCTAATGAAGAAGTCTACAAAAAAATATGTCGCCCTATGATTAGAAATAGCTGGAATAATATAATGAATAGCTTAGATATAATAAAATCATTATCATGTAGATCGGTTGTAAGACTCACTGCCATAAAAGATCTTAATCTAAATGAAAATCTAATTAATGAATATGTTAAAATAATTGAGAAGGCAAACCCTAACTTTTTCGAGATTAAAGGTTTTACATTGCAAGCAAAAGCTTTATTAATAAAAGAGAGATTGAAAACGGAAGAAGAAATTCAAACTTTTTTTCCTGAGTATGACTATTTAGAAGATTTAGCATTAAAATTTGAGAAAGTGAGTGGATTTCCAATAATCTATAGAAATAAAGCAAGTAGAGATTTCTTGTTTGCTATAAATTGGGATAAAGGTAAAGATCCAAAGATAACTAACATTTAATAAGTAAATTATTTAAAGGAAGTAAGAAAAGGAAGTAAGATTATCCATCATATCTATTCAAGTTCATTTGAATAAATTCTTTTAATTTGCTAAAATTTGTCTTTTTTAATGCTGAAAACCCCAATAAAGGAATGTGTGTTTTATTATTTGAATTAAAATTATTCAATTCAATAAGCTTTAATCCATAAACTTGTGCAGAATTGATGAAAAAGGAGGTAATCCTTCTTTTATCTATATTTGAAATCTTATCAATTTTATTTAAAATTATCAAAAGAGGAATATTAAATTCTTTAAGAAAGTTAACTAATTCAAAGCTTAAAGGGATAGTTTTCTCATTCTTAAGAAAATATTTTTTTAATTCATCTTCAATCCTTAACACATTTATTACAATTAAACCTAAAAAATAATCTTTATAGTGCTTTTCGATATGAATGACTATTTGATTTTTTATATGTTCTTCCCTTCTCCGACTTGATTGACTAACATATCCAAATCCAGGGAGATCAACTATACTATAAGCTAAATTCTCTTGATTAATAGATTTTATTAATAATGTGCTACCCGGACTTTTTCCTATTTTCCCTTTAAATTTTCTCGGATTTGGTATTAAAAGTCTGGTTATTGAACTTTTTCCTACATTTGAATTTCCTATAATTAATAATGAAGGTTTTTGAGTCATTTCGTTATGATACAAATTTCAGACTTTATATATCAAGAAAATCATCATTTAAAAAATCTTTAAACATCTTCTTTTTCTCTTCTTCTTTTATAATAGGCCTAGTGCTTATTGGTTCCCCTGCTTCTTCTAAAATTTTTTTCAAAATATCTACATTAACATTTATTTTAAATTTCCCATCTTTTAGAAATCTTACAACTTGTTTATCATTCAAACTTAGCCTTAAAAGATAACCTAAGCCAAAATAAAATTGATATTCAGGTATAGGATCTATAGGACTTTTGCTGGTAACTTCTTTTAGAACATCATATAATAACGTTTTTGAGGCAATATAGTCTTCGATATTAAAAACCAAATAATAAAGAGCATGGTACCATATTTTATCGCGCCTAGTTTTAACATAGTTTAAAAACTTTTCAGGAGTAATAATTTCTTTTACTTCTTTTTTCTTTCTTTTTAAAAGCTCCTGTTTAATTCTTTCTTCTAATTCTTTCGGAATTGCCTGAGTGTATTGAGCTTCACCTTCTTGTTGGGTTGTACCATCTATTTCTTCTTGCTTTACTGATTCAATAGCCTCTTGCATCTCTTTTAATTCGTCAAAATCAATTTCATCCATATCAGAAAAGTCAGAGATCATACTTTCTTTAACTTCTTCTTGAATTCTTAATTCATCTCCAATTACTTCTTCAGATGAGAATTCTTCGGTAATTAAATGCTCTTCTGGCATTTCTTTCCCCTCCTTAACCATTTCAATAGCTTCTTGTATTTCTTGAAGTTCGTCCATATCTAGATCAATCATATCAGAAAAATCTGATTCAAGCAGTTCCATCTCTCTAATATAAGCTTCCAAATCATCTTCTTCCAATTGTTTATCTTCCACGGTCTGCTTTTGATTTTCTTCTTCTTGGTTTTCATTCATTGTTATTGAGATTGAGTTTAAAAAAAATTCTTGATAATTGTATAATTAAATTATTGACATTCGTATAATTAAAATTGTCCTAAATATTAATAGACTTTAGTATGGAAAAAATTAATCTAGAAAAATACAAGGGGATAATTTTCGATTTAGATGGTGTAATATATGATATTACTGAGGCAATAAAGAAAGCAGTAGATGATGGCATTGAGAAATATCAATTGGAGAATGTACATCGTGATGATGTAATGGAAGAAATTGCTCATTTAATTGAAGAAATCCAAAATTATCCCGTACCAAAAATACTCCTAAATTCCTTTGAGTTATTAAAAGTTCAATTTCTTGAAGGATTAAGTTTTTTCAAGAAATTACGAATAGCTATTTTCTTGTTCAACCAATTTAATAAATATAAGGAAGCAGAATCAACTATTTTTAAGGGAGTTGACAACTTAATAAAAAAGTTAGCTAAAAATGTAAAATTAGCAATATTAACAAATAATAAAAGTCAATACGCTGAAGAAGTTTTAGAAAAATTTGATCTTTCAGAATATTTTGATACTATCATAGGATTTAATGATGTAACAGAAGTAAAACCTAATCCTGAAGGAATTTTAAAAATTCTTGAGAAATGGAAATTAAATCCTTCAGATGCAATTTTCATAGGAGATATGACTACTGATGTAGACGCAGGAAAAGCCGCAAAAGTTAAAATGATATGCGTTGCTAGTGGGTTAGCTCAAAAACAGACATTACTTGATCATAAACCCGACATATTAGTAGATAATACTGAAAATTTAGTTGATCTTTTCAACATCTGATATTAAGTTAGATAATTTAACTAAGGAACTAAAAAACAGCTTGAAAATTAAAAATCAAAGCATCTTTAGAAACATATTTTAATAGCTATTTAATAATTCTCACCTTTCAAAGAAGGATAGATTTATTGGAAAAATTTGTATTAGCAATGCTTAAAAGATCTTATTATTACTATAAAAAAAAGAAGAATTAAAAAATTATTAATTTAAGATAATGAGCGACAAAGCCTTTGGGTTTAAAATAGTTGTAGTAGGAGATGCTGCTGTGGGAAAAACTTCCTTAATTAAAAGATATACAACAAATACTTTTGAAAAAGATTATATTTCTACATTAGGTATGCAGTTTTCAAGATATGAGGAAACATTAAGTGGAATAATGGTTGAATTATTTTTATGGGATTTAGCAGGTCAAGAGTCATTTGCTACACTACGCGACAGATTCTATAAAGGGAGTAGTGGTGCTATTATAGTGTTTTCTCTTGCTCCTGAAGAAATCGAAACATATCGTCATATTGATAAATGGTTATCCTATATAAGACAAGCATGTGGGAATATACCAGCGGTATTATTTGGAAATAAAGCGGACCTAGTTGATCAAAATGCTTTGGCAACTAGTGCTGATTATGAAACTTCTGATGTTCATGTTCAAAAATTTGCTCAAGATCATAATATTAGTGAATATTTCAGGACGAGCGCTCTAACGGGGCAAGGAGTTAAAGAAGCCTTTCAAACATTGGTAAAAAAATTATATCATCGAGCCACAATATAAAATTTATTGAAATTTCTTACTAATCTTTTTGACCCTATATTCACTAAATCGAATCGAAATTCAATCTGTATATTCGGATAACATATTCTTTTTAATTATATATATTTGATTCTTTAAATTAGTGTTGTTTATTGGTTTGAAAAAATTTAAAACATCTAATTATTATTATTTAAAGAAGGGATATTCTATATAGAAGGATGGATAACATTAAATGGGTAATGAAGGTTATGGATTCAAAATTTGCGTAATTGGTGATGGAGCAGTCGGCAAAACTTCATTAATTAAAAAATATACTCAAGGATCATTTCAAAAAGAGTATATAGCTACATTAGGAACACAATTTTCCAAATATGAAGAAGAAATTGATGGAGAGAAAGTTAATTTGTTTCTTTGGGATATTGCTGGTCAAGATTCGTTTGAGGCATTACGACAAAGGTTTTATATAGGAAGTAGCGGTGCAATTATCGTTTTTTCTCACGCTCCAGAACAAGTCGAAAGCTATACACATGTTAATAAATGGCTTAGTGATCTTAAAAAGCATTGTGGAAATATCCCGATAGTTTTATTTGGAAATAAAGTGGATTTAGTTGATGATGGCCAATTGGCATCAAATCCAAATATAGCAACTTCAGATGCAATTGTTGATCAATTTGCGAAAGAAAATAGATTTGTTGGATATTATAAAACGAGTGCTTTAACCGGTCAAGGTGTAACTGATGCATTTAAAGCTCTTGTAAGAAAACTATATATGATTGCAAAAATCTCAAGTTTCTCTTAAACCTAAGCTAATCATTCTTATAAATATTCTTACTCGTTTTTTGCTTGATTTTTCAAGATTTCATTTTTAAATGAAGTTTTTGACAATAATGTTTAAGAACTCTTAGTTCCTATCTAATTATTAACTTCACGTAATCAGATAAATTAATTATACCAGAGGCTTTATTATGGGAAAAAAAGCATGGGAGGAAGTAATAATTAGTGATAATGATGATGTTCAGGGAAAAAAAATTATCAAGACAATAAAACATCTAAAAATCAAACATGATGCATCTTTAGGTTTTTATAAGCATTCAAAATGGGCCTTTAATGCTCCAAATGAATTGAAGAAAATTGCATATAAGTTAGGAGCGAACGCCATCATTAGTGCTCGATTTGCATTTGTAGGAGAGTTTCAATTTTACAGTGGAACGGCGGTTGTTGTTGAGGATGAAGATTGAATATTGAAACGGTATATGTAATTTTTAGAAATTAGAAATTTCAATAAAAAGGTAACAATAAAAATAGGATTTTAAGTTCTTTTGTAAATGAACCGTTCCCAACTCTTCTTGCTTGGAAGTTCTAATGGCATTCCTTTTCTTTTGCGAATTTCCATTATGATATTTTCTTCTAGTTGAGGAGCAACTTTCTCAAATCCTAGAAATTCATACCCAAAAAATGCCCGTCCTGCTGTTGAACCCCTGATATCGTCGGCAAGCCCTATTGTTTCTGCAGCAGGAATCTGACCTTGAATTCTTACATATTCTCCTTCGGGAATAACGTTAGTAATTCGCCCTCGGCGTTTTGTAATGATTGTACTTACACTTCCTTCAGTTCCTTGTGGTGATTTTATATCTATTTTCTGAATCGGCTCAAAAAGATGTGGATTCGCATCTAACATAGCCAAAGACACAGCAGAAAAGAACATTCCGGCAATCTGCCCATATTGTGTATGTCTAGGATCCTCATGTATTGTCATATCCGTAAAAATGACTTTGATTCCCGCAGCTGGTTCCTTTGCAATAATACAATTACCAAGCCAATCTCTAAATGCCGCACTTAAATATGATTTAACACGATCAAATCTTTGTAATCCAGAGGTACCATTTACGAGAACACTTCCATGGTAAAGATCAACAATACGTCTTGCTTCTTTAGCATCCCATCCAGCTTCGTCTCTTAGAATTTGAGCCCGATCTTTCTCATTTTGTAAATCATTCACCTTACCAGTTTCGATTAGATGTTCAGTCGTTTCATCCAAGGGTTCTATATGTAATAGAATGCGATTATGTGTATTTGCTGATTTTGTATAGTAATCAGGACTCTTTTGAGTAATTTTCTCTCTGTAAACGATTATTGGTTCCCCAATGTTGATTTGGACTTGATTGTTTATCCTCTTCACTAAAATCTCTATTTGCAATGGATCTATTCCTGATAGGATAAACTCTCCTGATTCTTCATCCCTTCTATATTCTGCGGTTGGATCAGCTTTTAACCATTTACTAACAACCTCATCCAATTTATCTATTTCATGTGGATCTTTTGGTTTAATGCTTCTGGAAACAACAGCTTCACAGGCATAATGAATTCTTTCAAAGGAAGGAATTCTCTTCTTCTCTTCTTTATCTTTAGGCACATCATTTGCATTAATAAACGTTTCTCCAGATGGAGAAATAAATCCATATAAAGCAAATAAATTACCAGCGGGAATCCTTGGAATATCCAGAATATCTGTAATTTCCATAACTCCTAGTCTTTTCACTCGAGTTTGTGAATCACTATTAACAAGATAAAGAGTATCACTTTGATCAAAAGTTCCCGAAAAAACACGACCGATAAGTGTAGCCTGATAATTTCTTTTAGGATCAAGGAAAATCTTTGTAATCATACCATAAAGCGGTCCTTTTGGGTCGCTTATCGTAAGAGCTTGGCCAAGGTCTGATTTCAAATCACCGCCCCAGATATGGGGGATTCTATACTTTGAAGCTGTAACTGGATCTGGTAAATGATCTACAATCATTCTCAGCATAGGTTCATCTAGAGGTAAATTGTCCCTTAACCACTGAATATCACCTTCATTATATTTAGCAAAAACATCTTGAGGCTTCAAACCTTTTTCTAGTAAAATCTCATAAGTAAAACCCCAACCGTGTTTTGCTGAGCCGACAGCTACAGAATTTTTAGCAAAATCAATACTCCAATCTGAGTCTTCGGGTCTAACTTTTTTAATTAGATCATTTACTTCTCTGGTAATTTTATCTATCTTAGCAAAGGTTTGTTGTGGGGTTAATTTAAGCTCACTAATAAGACGATCAACTTTATTAATGAAAAGAACGGGTTTGCAATATTCTTCTCCAACGGATAACCTAATGTTAGTTTCTGTTTGTGTCATAACTCCTTCAAGAGCATCTACTAATATTATAGCACCATCGCTGCCTCTAAGAGCTCGTGAGACTTCTCCAGTAAAACTAATATGACCAGGAGTATCATTAAGTTGTATAATATATGGTTCATCATCTTCTGGTTTTCTAGGGTCATTAAATGCAAGGAGAACTACACTTGTGAATATGGTGATGCCCCGTTCCTGCTCCTCGTCTTTCAGTAGATCAAGTAAATCTTAATCTAAATCTGAATCTGTCATTTGGAGCTGTCCGGCATCTTCCGGTCGCATGAGACCAGCTCTGCGTAGTAAATAATCAGTAGCTGTAGTTTTGCCATGATCAATATGAGCCGTGATCGAAAACAGCCTTTTCTTCTTATATGAACCTTCTGTTACCAATTTTGCTATAGTCTCCGGGTTCTTTACTTTAACCATTGTATATTCACATCGTACTAATTAATATTAACTATCTAGTTATAATTGAAGAAAAGAATACGAGAAGTC
This sequence comes from Candidatus Hermodarchaeota archaeon, assembly GCA_048885705.1. GTDB lineage: Archaea > Asgardarchaeota > Lokiarchaeia > Sigyniarchaeales > SOKP01 > Loki-b32. Next base: position 8,205 of record JBHLLJ010000129.1, read on the forward strand.
ATAAAAGTTTTATGATTCTAAGAATTAAATTAGGAATTTCCATAAAAACATATAATAGGAGGTGAATTAAAGTTCAAATCTATTTAAAAAGATCTGATTCTATTATAATTTTAGCATTGATAAAAAATATTAAAGCACAGGTTAATATATTTGAGTGAATTTCTTGTCCTTGAAGCCACCAGAACAATAATGTTCATAATTGGGACAATCATTTTTGCATTTGTATGCCTAAGAAGACGTGATTTAATTTCATGGCTCCCCGCTTACATAGCAGGTTCTCTATCGGAACTTCTTAGGTTAATTTCAGAAGTAGATTATGATGTTTATTATCTAATCGGTCTTGGTTTTTCTTCTCTCACCTTAGTATTAATGATTGTAGCTGTTTCTCGTGAATATTATACTGCATTTCGTAAATCGGCTAAACTGAAGGTTATTACAATTTTTCAAATTTTGGATTTTCAAATAATTGTATCCATAGGATTACAAGTGATTATAGGGATTCTTTTATTGGTTGCGTTGTTCTTAATACTAAGAGTCGCATTAAAAAAAAGAACACCTACACATGCTTTTTTTTGCTTTATTTTAATATGTGGAATATTGAATTTAATAGCTCTTGCTTTAAGAGATGCTGGTTTAGAAGGAGCTGAAGAATTTTATCAATTCTCTTCAATAGTAATGGCTACAAATTTGCTCCTAACCGGATTAGTTGCTCTGATAGAACAAAAATTAGTTAGTTCTGAAACGAAATACCGTGTAGCATTTGATAGGGCAGAGTTTTACAAAGATCTATTCGTACACGATATAAATAATATTTTACAAAACCTACAGTTTTCATTAGAAATAATCTCTCAAAATTTAGAGGATTACAATAAAAAAGAAAAATTGGAGGAATTGATTATGATAGCTAAGGGTCAAGTGAATAGAGGGGCAGAGTTAGGTTTAAATGTGAAGAAACTTTCTGATTTAGAGATTGGTGCTATTAAGAATAAGCCTATAGAAGTTATTAACTCGTTAAATAAAGTGGTAAAAGATATAAATACAATATTCCCAGATGATTTTGTTAAAATTGATATTTCTTGTGATCTAGAAAAAATTTTTGTTAATGCGAATACCCTCCTAGAAGATGTATT
>JBHLLJ010000130.1:0-9288 GCA_048885705.1 Candidatus Hermodarchaeota archaeon
TAACAATCATCATTGCCAAGAAATACATTATTAGCTACGATATTATTATTACTCGTGTCTAAAAATGTTCCATTCTTATTGTTATTCGCTGTATTCGAAGTTATGCTATTTGCATTGCTAGCCAGTAGATGAATTCCATTCATTTCATTGTTACTAGCTGTATTACTGGTAATTGTATTGCTATCACTATTTTCTAATAGGATTCCATGGAAAATATTATTAGTTGCAATGTTGTTTATTAATAAATTTAAATCGCACCCAGACACTAAAGCAATTCCACTCCAGTTATTATATCTCGCAGTGTTAGATTTCAATGTATTCCAAAGACAACCAGCAGTTAATCTTATTCCATCAAAAGCATTGTGGTGAGCATTGTTACTATCAAGCATACAATTTACAGTACCCTCTAAATACATTCCATACAGTAAATTTTCATAGATAGTGTTCTTGGTGCATGTTATATTATCATTTCCCGCAAGATAAATTCCAAATAACGAATTGTTATAGCCAATACTATCACGAATGATTGAATCTATACATCCATCAAGAAATATACCCGCAACCAAATTATGATTCATTGTATTTTGGATATATTCATTATTAGAACAACTTGCACCAATACCAAAAATTCCAAAAACATTGTTAGAATTTACTGTATTTTTTGAAATAAGATTATACTCACTTCCAGTCTCTAAATAAATTCCAAAGATATTATTTTTCGCAGTATTAGATAATACTGTATTCTGATCTCCATCTGCTAAATGGATTCCATATTGTGCATTTCCATTGGCTGTATTAGAGGAAATATCATTATCGCTAGAACTATCGATTTCGATCCCACTTTGACCATTACGATTGGCAGTATTATGTAATATATTATTATTATTGCTTAATGCAACAAGCCAGATTCCGGAATAATTTTGATTATCGTTAAGAAGGTTATAGGAAATAGTGTTAAAAGTACTCTGAGTTACATATATTCCAATATCTAAATTTTCTGATATATTATTATTATTAATCGTGTTTAAATGAGAGTTATCTATAGTTAATCCAGCAGTAGTATAGTAAATATGGGAATCTCTTATCTCAGTGTTATTTACAAATTCCATCTCAATTCCTATATAATTGTCATGAGAATAACTGCTAAGAATTCTTCCATTAGTAACATTGTTTAAATAGACGCCAGCTGACATGAAACCAGCGTTTATAAAGGAACAACCTTGAATAATAAAATAATCTCGTGAATTTAAGATCCTTAAACAATCATCCGCTGCTAAAGCATTATCAAAAGTATGACCTTGTATTCTGTAAGGACTCCCGGGGGTACCAAATCCAGTACACAATCCAATACTTTTTGCCCATGCCCAATTGCCATTCGTTGAGGTGTTTGTAGTTAATAATGCATCAATTGTAATATCACCAAAAATAGCAGCAGTCCTCAATGATTCAGTATCGTAATCATTATTAACATCAACAATATCACTAGAACCATAAAAATTAGCACTTGCAGTGAAAACCATGATAGAACTTGTCAAAAAAATTGCTATAAAAAAAGCAAATTTATGTTTGTTTCTTTTTAGCATTAACTTAACCCTTTTTTTAAAAGATAGTATGCATTTTATAATGACTCAAATATATAAATCTATTATATTATCATAGTAAATTATAAAATTGTCAAAATAAGCATTTATAGACTATTTTAAAGGTTTGAGTATAAAAAATCACAAAAGTTTTTCAAGAGTATATAATAAAAAAATTTATGTCATTTGATTTTGTGAAAAAATTAGATTTTGAATCCCAATTTTTTGATCTCTATAAACTCTCAGGAAGTGCATATGCTGCTATTGGTAAGGAAAATTCTGGTATGGGTGGAAATGCTGGCTTTATTGACATTGAAGACTATCTCATTATTATCGATACAACTGTTAATATAGACGCTGCTAAAGATTTAAAAAAAGCTGCTATTCATTATACTCAAAAAGAACCAAATTTTATTGTAATTACCCATTATCATACGGATCATCTTATAGGTGCTTCTTTATTTGATAAATCCACTCAAATAATGACATCTGATCGAACCCTTAAGAATATCCACACAGAAGGTAGGAAAAGGATTAAAGAAATAAAGGCTATGGATTTAACTGAATTGGAAGAATCTCTTAAGAATGAGACGGATGAATGGAAGAAAAAAGATATTGAAAATGATCTCAAATTTATTAAAACTGTTCAATCAGATGATTTTACACTTCGCGAACCTAAATTGACTTTTAAAGAAGGATGTGTCATTTATGGAAAAGGAGAGTCAGTTCAAATGCGAACTTTTAAAAAAGCTCATACAGATGGAGATGTAATCATTTATATCCCTGAGGAACAAGTTTTATTTGCCGGAGATCTTTTATTTGCTGGAGAAGATCCTTGGTTGGGCTCTGGAGATCCTGAAGGATGGATTTCTGTAAATGAAGAATTAATGACCCTTGACTTCAAAGTTGTTGTTCCTGGACATGGTAAATTAGCATCGAAAGAACATTTTTCCTTAGAAAATAAATATATAAGAGAAATTCTCGATTTAGTTAAAAAGCGTATTGATGCTGGAGAAGATCCAACTCAAATTAAAAGAGAAGATTTTTCTAAAGAATTACAATCCTTTAATAGTCCAGTTATAGAATGGAATCTTAATTTCCTTGTTGAATTTTATAAAAAATAGTAGATTTCCAGAAGATTAAAGAAGATTCTTTTCTTTTATAATTCTATAATACTTATCACGTTCTTTTCGAACGAGATTTATTTCTTCTCTTAAATCTAATAACTCTCTCTTAATATTCTCTTTTTCATTATTTATACCCAAAATCTTATCCTTCAATTTATTAATTTCGTCTTCCAAAACTGGAACTGATTGGCTATCTCTTTGTGCTTTTAGAGTCTGAAATTTCAGTTTTTTATTAATTGCATTTAAGCTTTCAATTTCTTTGTTTAAAGCATCTTTCTCCATCTTAATCTTTTTAATTTCTGCAAGGATCTGCTCAGCCCCTTTTTCAATTTCTTCTGTGTCTCCTAATTTTGCTTTTAAGTTATTAATTCGTTCATCTTTCTGGTTTAATGCTAATTTTTGTACATTCAATAATCTAGTTAATTCTCTATTTTTTGAGGTTAAAGTTGCGTTAAATTCATTTAATTCTGCCATTTGACTACTCCAGTTTTCTAATTTTGAATATAATCCAGCTACCTCATTTTTCAAGGCTTCTACGTTTCTTAGATGTTCAGATCTGTCAGAAACTAATAAAGATACTTTATGAGCAAGATCATCAATTTTCTCCTTTTTATCTCCTATTTCTTGTTCAAACTCTCGTCTTTCTTGCCAATAAGCATCAAGTTCACCTTTTTCTAACAAAACGTAGGATTCTGCAAATAGTTCTTTAAATTTTTTTTCCTTTCTTTGAGGTAATAATTCAAAAGCAATTCTTCGTACTTGACCTTCAAAATTTCTTGGAAGTATATCTTCATCAGAAAGGAACACTGTAATTACATGATCTCCTTTCCCTATAAAATTTTTAGAAGAATGACCCGTAAAAAAACTAGCTACACTAAGATCACGCTTTATTTGCATCTCTAAATAATTGGGCCCCGTTCTTATTCTCTTATGTTCCTCAAAAACAGTTGATAGCATTGATTCTGTTATTCCTAATTCATTGCAAATATCTTGTGGATATTCAATATCTTTAACTAATTCTGATTTCTTATCTAAATTAAGAATTACAATTCCTTTCAACTTGTATCCCTAAATAGCAAATAATTAAGTAGTTTCTATTGGAGAATTATATTATTTTCTCTAATATTAATTACTATAAAAAAATATATTAGATTTACGTAAACAATTAATAATCTAATTATATATGTGCAAAAAAGTATCTACTGTTTTTTTAACATCCGAAGTTAAATAATTCTGCTTAAATGTTGATGCAAAAAATGCTCGATCTTCTGGATTGAAGTAATTATAACCAAACTTTTTCCATTGGATACCTGAATCCAATGGTGCAAATAGAGCTATTTGATCTTTCACTAAGTTCATTAATAATAGATTCCTCTCTTGCTTTGTATTATTTGAAACTGTAGTTAATAAGATATCATCACTAAAAGTATCCCAAGTGTCTTTAAATTGTATGCAAAATCTTTTAATGTCAACTTTATTCTCTGCAATTAATCTTGCTAAAGCTATGACTGATGTATCATAAGTACTTATCTTATCTTGATGAAATTTTGGATTGGAGATGATTATACTTGGTATAGGTTTTGCTTCTTTTCGATTTTGAGGAGTATTATACTCTGGTAAAATTCTTAACTGATTTAATCCAATGATATTTCTCGTATCCGAAATTGTTCCTCCAGTATCAAAGAATTGCTTATTGATAATATATTTCATCAATTTTTGAGCATGAGCATCACCAAAATATGGATAATCTGAAGCATAGAGAAGATATTCTGACCAATCTCGATTATCCACACTTTTTTTATTATTAGATAGAAACCATTTGCGAAAACTTTCAAAAAAATTCCCAGCCCCTTCACCATGTAACATCGAAAGATCTCCATATGTATTTGGCTGTACAATTGTATTATATACTTCATAATCACCAATGTTCCCTTGAGCAAAATGGGCAATAATTACTTTGAAGTGAGGTAATAAGTCCGGAAAATTTGATTGCATGACATTTCTTGCAGATCTAATTAATTTTCCAATTTCCAATATTGATCCCCGGCCTCTTGTATCAAAAATAACTGGTAAGGAATAACTCGCAGCTTCAACAAGTACATTAATAACCTTTTCAGAGGTTATTTTATCAATATACCCTTCTGATCTAGGATGCAGCTTTAAACCTCGAAGCCCAAGTGTTTCACGTATATACTTCACTTCAGTTATAGCTTTTTGACCCTCCATAGGATCACAGCGACCATACCCAATTAACTTCATGGAGAATGGAAAACGAGTTGTAAAACGTGAAACATTGATATTGCTTGCTCTATACAATGCTTCTGGCATTTTTCCTCTAAAAGTATCTTGGAAAGGGAAACAAACTCCCATATCAATGAACGAATAAAATTTCGATTTCTCTTTTAAATCAGAATATCTATTTCCTAATTTTTCAAGCTCATAATAAAGCCTGTCTGTAAAAGGAAAAGGTGTAAAAGACCATGAGATTTTAGTAAATTTTCCATCCATGGTAGTAGTAAAAGACTGTTCTCCCGTTTTTTCCCAATCAGCTTTTACCCTGCCCTCTACATTACCCCAAAAATCGAATGTTCCGACTCCTGGAGCTAAAGGATTCATCATTGTAGCCCCATCCACATCTTGACCAAGATGCGAATGAGCATCAATCACAAGTAAATGCTCTACTCTTTTTTTCCCGTCTTGTTCTATAGTACATGTTAACATGAATTTTCCCCTAATTTTTAATTATGAAAACTAGTCTCTCATTTCCTTTGGAAGCGTTAAAACACCCGTAAGTGGATTGTTTAAAGGATCCTGGCAATATTGAATTGTAAAATATATCAAATCGTATAGGATGCTTGGATTTTCTCCATTTTTTAATTTATAATCATAAAGGGAAAGTTGATACTCTGCCTCCGTTATGGGTGGTTCAGCATAACTTACACTCCCAAAAACTGATTGTAAAATCGGTTTCATAAATGGAGAGTATAAAAAGCCTAATTCCTTTAATTCATCTTTTAAATAGAAAAACATTCTTTGAACAGCTTGCATCATGTAGCGAACGGGTTGATTTTGTGGACCTAAATACTGTTCTGCAAATTCGGGGTCATATTGCGCTAAAATTTCTCGAGTGAGATCTGGTGCGGGTCGAAATAAAGATATTAAACCACGATCAATAGCAGCTTTTCGATTTGGTGCAATTGTATTACTTCCAGCATCAGGAACCCAAATACCACGTTGAAGTAATTTCCTGGCTTTATAACACATAGTTTGTATTAAAAGAGCAATACCTATTCGGCGACAAATAGAAATTTGAGCATCACTTATCCGCACTTCAATTGTACCCCAATCTGTGAAAGGAAATACGTCTTGAAAACGCCCATCCTCTAAACTGGCCTTTTGTACGACTTGGAGAAAATAGTTTTGTGAATTATGATCTGATGATGTTAAATATGGAATGAAATGGGTAGGATCATTATTGCTTAACATTGTTGTATTATTTTTTAGTCTTAATGATCTCACACAATTTGGTGCAGTGATTCTATTATTTATAATTTTTATTACATCTGTGGGTTTATTATTTAAAATGGGTGAATTGCATGTGAGAGCAATGATATGCGGTATAAAGTTGCGGATCATGCAATAAGCTTGGATCTTCTCTAATTCTGAATCAAAATTACCTAAATGAGAATGGTCCGCTTGACTTACTCCTCTCATATATTCTCTAGTCGCTGGATTTATAGCAGAAGCAATTATATGTAAATCTTTAGGTAAGGTGGTTTTTGCTAATAAGAATAATGTACTAGCCCAGAAAGCCAATTCCTCAACATAAGCACAGGGAGGCGTAACAAGCTCTAAGATATAAGTTATTGCTGTGACATTTCCATCTCTGGCAAAGGTGTCAATATCTACATAAGAATCTCCTAAAGCGTAGCGAATATCCATTGCATATCCCTTTTCAAGATCATCACGACCCCAGGGTCGAGCTAATACTTTTTCTCTAATATAGTTTGGTACTGGTAAAAAATCGCTTCTGCCTTCAAATAAAACCTCATCCAAGATTTTAATTGCGTCTTTGACAATTTCTTTCATTCGAAAGACCATTTCTTCCCCAGGAGGATATTCCCCACTATCATCGGCGATAATCAGTTCCATTTCAATCCCATGAGTGAATGGTAATGGTGTCCATTGTTCAGTATCGGCTAGCATATCAGCCCACGGTCTTTCAGGGATATACACTTCACGATAATCTGATCCGAGAAATAATTTATCTGCAGATCTATCGATACTATTTCCTAATGAAACACTAGGAACTGCTGCTTTACCTTTTTTACCATATAATTGAGAAAAAGTGTCTCCTTTCTGTCCAGATTTTTGCTTTTTTTTTTTCTCTTTCTTTTGCTTTTTTTTTTTGTCTTTTGCCATAAAAGTATTCCCTTCTTATTAGTTTGCGCTGTTTTCTAACTTAAAGATATCTTTGTTTTTTTTACAATATATATAAAAAATTTTAATTTTATAATTTTGGTTAATTAACTTTATTTTAAAGTAAAGATTGGATAAAACTCTTAAAAATATTATAATCGTTAATAAATTCGTATGATAATACTAAATTAATGATATTAGAATTATTTCCTGGAAAAATCTGCGCAAGCTCGTTAGAAATTTTACCTCCTTTAAACACAGTGTCGTCAATGATCAAATTAATAGTATCTCCAATTTTTTTGATCTTTGAATAAAATCTATCGGCTAAATCGTTCTCAGATGATATTATTATCGTCGGTTTTCCCAAATATGGAATAAAGTCTAAATTAAAAATTATTATCTGACTTGAAAAACTACTAATGTTCTTAAAAAATTGTTTCAATGAAGTTTGGAGTGTCTTTAACTCATTCTGATTATAATTTTTTGATGGAAAGACATAATACGCTATTGATTTATTTAGTGAATATTTTAAATCATGATATACCCGATCTAATATTGGAAAAATACTAAAATCAAAACCAAATAAAGAAAGAAACACAAATGGAAAATTGAAATCATTTATAAGAACATTACTACTTACATTTCCACCAATTAAACTAAAATTTGTAATTTCCGTATTAACTTGAGATATAAAGGTATTCAACAAGAAATATTGGGAAAAAATAGGTGTTGCATCAACTTTAGTTTGAATTTCGTCAACCATTACATAAATTAAATCAAGTAGACTTTTTGATATCTTTTCTTTAAGCTGTAGATCAGTAATATTTTCAATTATGGAATGAACTGTGTTAGGACTATCATATTCGGCAAGAGCATTAATTGAATCTTTTAAAACTTCATAAGATTGTTTTCTTAATTTTCTATTTTCAATGTTTTTGGCATATGAATTAATACTTAATTGAACAATTAAATTAAAAATATTAATTACATCAGAGTGAGCTTCTTTGCCATCTAACTTTTTAGCTATATTAAATAAAAGATTTATTTTTATAAAATCATTTTCTATTAATTCTACTAATTTCTGAGCTAATAATGGATTTGATTCACTTATTTTATCAAATATATTATTTAAAAGATCTTCTTTATCAGCAGGATCTTGAATTTGCGATCCTATTCTAATCGCTTGTTCAGGATTGACTAAAGCCTGATCTATAGCTAAAAGTTGTAATAATTTTTGTTGGAGGCCAAAATCTTGTAAATTTTGAGTTAGCTGAACCGTTTGATTAAAATCTTTTGAAGCATAAGCTCGAATTATATTTGTATAAAAATTGCTTTGTTCATTATTGTTGGAAAGCATTAATGCATATTCTAAAGCTTTTAGAGGATTATTCATTGAAAGATAACCCTTTGCTATTTGTTTAATATACGAATCTATTTTTTCAACTAATTGAGAAGTAGGTGATCCCGTGGATTGTGCTGAACTGAATTCCTCTCTTAAAGCCTTTAATTGTTGTTCAGCTTTTTTTATTACATTTTTATCCATATTAATAAAATAATCTTCAGAATTAAACATTCCAAACTCTTTTGTGGCAGTAAAAGCATACGCTTTTAAAATAGTATTCAATTTGCTGACAGGAACAACCTCTCTAACTCTTTGAACTTTTACTTTATATTCAGTAAGTTTCAACCAATTTACATTTATATTTAATTTCCCAAAACCATCAGCAGTTGGATTTAATTTTAAAGTTATCTCCTTAGTTTCTCCTGGGCCGAATTCTATATGATTGTTAAATTCTGTGGGTTCTATTTTAATGGTTAAATTTTCTCCCTCAAAATCAAATTTAAATGTCTCTTTTTTGTTTGAAGTGTTTACTGCATGAATTTTTATCTCATGATCTATCCCAGAAACCAATAAATTTTGCGGAAATTTCGATATATTTAAAGAGATGATGCTGTTTACGTTTGACATAATTGACAGTTTTTCTTATTCAGATAATTATTACTAATTCAATATATCTCATTATTTTTTAGGTTAAATAATTAATAATAAGTCAATTACTTAAGCTTTAACTTAAAAAAAATTACGAAGTTTTATTTACCCATTCTTCGATTTCTTCTTATATAATCTTCTAAATCTTCAATTACCATTTCTTTATTATAAT
>JBHLLJ010000131.1:0-9231 GCA_048885705.1 Candidatus Hermodarchaeota archaeon
TATCTGGTGGAAAATTCGGAAACGCTCTTCGTTTTGATGGAATAGATGATTATGTTGAAGTTCCTGATGATGATTCTCTTGACATTTCTGGTGACATTACTTTAGAAGCATGGATTTATATTAATGCTTTTAGCACATCCGAGGGGTATCATATGTATATAGTGTCAAAAGATAGTGCTGGTCAAAGAAGTTATGGAATTGGAGTTGATCTTAATTATTACGGTGGTGGAAATAAGCCATTTGTTATTATTTTTCATTCACTTGGAAACTACAAAATAGCTTGGGGAGATAACGTGCTTGATACAGAAATTTGGTATCATATTGCAGGAGTATATGATATTTCTGAAGATGAATTAAGACTTTATGTTAATAATGTGCCTCAAACTATGGAATATACTTCAACAAGTATTAATACTGGTTCGGCTAATTTACGGATAGGAGCAAGAGATTATATAGGGCATCAATGTTTCTTCAATGGTCTTATTGATGAGGTCCGTATAAGTAATAGCGCTAGAACATCTTTCGATTTATTTAACGCACCAGACAAAGAATTAGATACAGTAGCTTTATGGCATTTCGATGAAAGTATAGGTTCGATTGCTCAAGATGAAACAGATAATAATAATGATGGTACGATCTATGGATCTCTCTGGGCAGGTCCTACATGGACAGATGGATTATTCGGGAAGGCTTTATATTTTGATGATTCTGACTATGTTAGTATTGATGATTCTCCAAGTCTAGATGCTATAGCAGATTTAAGTATTGAATTATGGTTGAATCCATCTATTACTTATACATCTGGGGCAGCAGATTTCTATGTTTTTCTAAGTAAATTTGGACCTAATAGTTTTCAGTTTGTTTACCACCCAGCGGGTTATCTTTACTTGTGGGTTGATGGAGGGATGGCAATTAGATCGAAAACATTTACTTTAAATATTGGAACGTGGTATTATCTTGCTGCCACTTTCGAGAGCGGAACTGGTAAATCACACATCTATGTTAACGATGAAGACATCACAGCAGATACAGCGTCCCTTGTAATGAATACAAATGACTGTCCTCTCCTAATAGGGGCACGACCATGTCCAAGCCCTACTTATCCTAAACATTTCGTGCAGGGTACTATTGATGAGCTTCGAATTTGGAATCGTGTTCTATCAGTTGAGGAAATTACGTCACATTCCTGGGGATTAGTAGGAGAATGGGATTTTGATGAAGGAAGCGATGGTACAGCGTACGATTCAAGTGGCTTCGGAAATCACGGCACTCTTAATGGTGATCCAATGTGGGTTCTGGGCAAATATGGAACAGCCTTAGAGCTTGATGGCAATGATTATATTAGAGTTCCAAATGACCCAAGTTTGAATATTGGTCAAGGAACTTGGGAAGCATGGCTTAAATTTAATGCTAAACCTTCAGAGGTAACAATGATGAATCCTATAGCAAAAGCTAATCAATATTGGATACATGCTTCTAATGGAGCAGATGATCCATATGATGGAGAATCAATTACTTTGGTCGATTCAATTCAAGTTAAAGTCACCGTTGGTGGAATAAGGTATATTGCGAGCACTCCAGCATACTTTATCGAAACGGGATTTTGGTACCATGTTGCTGGCACTTATGATGGAGAAACACTGAAACTCTATGTCAATGGTGAGCTAATCGACATGAATACTGACCCAAGTGGAGCTATTGATTCGCAGGATCCAGATTTGACAATTGGCACTTGGTCGACTCTTATAGATTCTTTTATAGGAGTTATAGATGATGTCCGTATCTGGAATCATGCTCTTACCGCTGATGAAATAAAGGGATATATTTTTGGTTTAATGGGAGAATGGAAGTTTGATGAAGGAATTGGAAGTATAGCATATGATACAAGTGGTTTCGAAAATAATGGAACTCTATCTGGAGGAAAGTTTGGAAATGGTCTTAGTTTTGATGGAATAGATGACCATATCTTAATTCCGCATTCTGATAGTTTAAATATTGGTGGTACTGGTATCACACTTGAAGCATGGATAAAAGCCAAATCATTTCCATCTACAGGAAGAGTTATCAGCATAGCAAAAAGGCATGCTTATGCACTCCAGATATCAGAGGGTGGTAAAGTACGTGTTTGGTTAGGTCCAATCACCCCTTTTACTACCACAGATACTCCAGTTCTCTCTATAGATACTTGGCATCATATCGCTACTACATACGATGGTATTAATGTAAAAATCTACGTTGACGGAATCCTCAAGAAAGAAGTTGAAGAGATTGGAGTACAAGCACAAAGCGATAGTGATTTATATATAGGAAACAATGAAGATTTTACTGGACCATTCAATGGTATTATTGATGAGGTTCATATAAGTAGTATCGCTCGAACTTCTTTTGATTTGACTAAAGCACCGTTTGAAGATGAAAATACAGTTGCGTTATGGCATTTCGATGAGAGTATGGGTTCAATTGCTTATGATGAAACAGATAATAACAATGATGGAACAATCTTTGAAGCGGAATGGGCTGGACCAACATGGATGGTTGGCGGAAAATATGGAGAAGCGTTATACTTTGATGGAATTGACGACTATATCGAGATCCCACACACAGAATCTCTCGATATCACAAATCAGTTGACTGTAGAAGCATGGATTAAACTAAACAGTGTTGATATGAGTGCACTTGGGGGTACAATAATTAGAAAAGGAGCATGGCCCATAGTTGATCCACCTCCAACTTGGGGATTTGATATTAAATATGGTAAATTAAGAGCTTTTATCTATGATGAAGGTACTGCTTACATTGCTGATGGATCAACAATCCTTTCAGCAGGGTCTTGGCACCACGTTGCTTTTACTTACGATGGTCTTGAGGTAAAGATATACTTAAACGGAATACTTGATGGTACCCCTACTAGTCACATAGGAGACATAGACAGCTCTGATTCTCCTATTTGGATTGGAAGAAAGGATGAAGTTGATTTCTTTGAGGGTTCAATGGATGAGGTCCGTATTTGGAATAAAGCATTAGTTCCAATCAAGTTTATACAGACAGGTTTAGATATTTCAGCTTTAGGTGAATTAGTAGTAACAGTCGATGATCCAATATCCCTTAACTATGAAGCTTTACCTTATGTGATGATGGTAAGAAACACTGCTGTTGTCACTTATGAATTTGAGGATTTTGTAGCAAGCAGTGATCTAGGAAAGCAATTTAGACTCGTTGATCCCGTTGGTCAAAATTCTATAACTATAACTGAACCTACGACATTAACTGGAACCTATGTAACTCAATATGAAATCACTTTTGATCAAGTGGGATTAGATGGTACTGCTAATGGTGAATTAGTAGTTACTTTTGATAGTACTACTAAGAATACAGAAAATCTCCCATATACTACTTGGTTTGATGCAGGAGATGAAGTTTTATATCAATTTGCAGATTTTGTAGCAAGTAGTGATTTAGGAAAGCAATTTAAACTCGTTGAACCCGTTGGTCAAAATTCTATAACTATAACTGAACCTACGACATTAACTGGAACCTATGTAACTCAATATGAAATCACTTTTGATCAAGTGGGATTAGATGGTACTGCTAATGGTGAATTAGTAGTTACTTTTGATAGTACTACTAAGAATACAGAAAATCTCCCATATACTACTTGGTTTGATGCAGGAGATGAAATTTCCTATACCTATAGTAATCCAGTTTTGAGTTCAGTTATTGATAAACAGTTTTGGCTAACGAGCGTAGATGGTCCGGGATCGCCCTTTATTGTTACTGAACCATTAACAATTATAGGTAATTATCTAGCATTACCCCTAAGCAAAATAACAACCAGTGACTTATGTTATTTTGATATTAATGATGATCTAGAGGGTCAGCAATTTCGATTGATATTCACTCAGAATCCTCTTGATCCGTCTCATAGCACATATAAACTTACAGCGAGTAATCCCGGTCAATTCTATTATAATGTTTTCTTTGCAGGAACTCCTGGTTCAGAAGCACCTCTCACAATAAATATTCCGTATCCATTTGAAACACAAGGAGCTAACCCAATTCACATTTATAGCTATGTCTCAATTGGTCCAGAGGGTTGTTTTATTCCCTCAAATGAGATCTCATGTAATTTCGTTATAGAAATTCTAAGTGATAACGGACTAGAGATTTCTATCGATGGTAATGTACCTGAATCAGGATTAATCTATGTGACGATTCATCTAGATTATGGCTTAAAGAAGGAAGTAGGGTTTATAAAGGATGCCTATGATAATGCTATAAATCAAGGAATTGATACCGAAAATGATTTTGATGATTTGTATATATATAACTATGAAAATTATCAATTCTCTTATAGTTTCTATAATATGCCTATAGACGATGAAGTGATTCAAAATATAAATGTATTCAAACACGATCCAGGATTTGCAGGATTAGTTTTAGACGGAAGTAATACACCCATTGCAAATGTAAAAGTGGAGATTTATGACCCGGATAATAACTTACTTACAACGCTTTTCACTGACGATGATGGTTTCTACTTTTTCCACTATAAACATACGGGAAAAGGAGCAATGTATGTGGTTAAATTACCAGATTATAATGTTGAACAGGAAGTGTATGTTAAAGCGAATAAATTCGTTGAAGTAAATTTCCAAATCTAAGGAATCTGAATTTCTAATAATTATAAACTATAATAAAATTCTTTTTTTTTTTAATAATTTGAGTTAATCTATGTGATGATATCCGATAGGTCAAAACGAACAAATTTAATCAGAACAAGCATTTAAAAAAAATATTCATATTTTAAAATTAGTAATTCAATTTTACTTCGATTTCTCATTCAATATTTCATTTATAGCTTTTTTAAAAATCTCGTAAGGTTGCGCTCCAACGATTAGTTTATCTCCAATAATAAAAGAAGGAACACCATTTATTCCATACTTTCTTAATTCCTTTAAGGATTTTTGTACCGTATCGAAAGGTTCATCCGTTTTTAAGAAGGTTTCTATTTCATTCTTATCTAATCCAAATTTCGATGATATTTCTTTTTATTATATTTTACATTGCAAATTACTATAAAAGGCTTAGAATTATTGGATTTCTATATGGAAATGAATGATAAGCTTTAAGAAATCTTATTTTTTTTATTCTGGAATGTTAAAAAAATAGTAGGTATCCCATTTAAAAATCTTTAAAGAAGAACTAACATCAAGGTTTTGTACGCCATTAATCGTTTGAATATTCTCTCGGATAAAATTCCAGAGTTCCTTTTCATTTTTTGATAAAATTTGAACAACAAGATTATGAGCACCACCTGTAATAGATACCATTCTTACTTCTTCAAAAGAAGCTATTTTATTTGCTATTTCTTCTGTCTTTAAAGGATCTATAGTTAAACCAACCCAACCTACGGTTTCATAACCAAGTTTTCCTACATCTATAATAGAAGTGAATTTTACAATTATTTTTTCTTCTATCATTTTTTGAACTCTAAAGTGAATAGTACTCGTAGGAGATTTTAAAATCTTGGCTATTTCTTTATAAGATAATTTAGCATTTTCCTGCAATTTTGTTATAATCTTAAAATCTAGATCATCCATAATTAAATAATATTTTTTAAGATATTAAACTTTTAGGAAACTTTGTAATAATTCACTATTTTTTTGTATTTTATCCAATAATACTTTAATATATTAGAAAAAAAACAGAAAGTTTATATTCTGAATTGTATTATTAGAAGATTGACAATTCTTTTTTAAAAAGTTAGAAAAAATCTAAGAAAAAAAAATCTAATATAAAAATTGTACAAATTACAGGAATGAAATATAATTTAAGAAAAAGAATCAGAATAATATTAAAAAAGGTGGTCTAGAGTGAAAGTTTTAATAACTTATTATACAAAATATGGCAATACTGAAAAAGTAGCCAAATTAATTGCTGAAGGAATCACTTCTACTCAGGGTAATGAAGTATTAGTTAATAATGTAAAAGATGTAAATCTTAAAAAAAATGGTTCCTATGACGTAATTTTAATAGGATCTCCAATTCATTTTGGAAAGCATGTAGGTTCTATAAAGAAGTTTATTAATAGACTTCCAAAATCTCCACTAAAGGTAAATGCATATGCTTTCTTTGATACTTATATGGGAGATGATTCTGAGACTATAGAAGAAGGAATATGCTCTTATAAGCATATGTTGGATAAAATGGAGACACAGATCAATGAAAAGATGCCAGAATTAAAAAAACTAAGTCCGGGGTTATCTATAAAAGTGGATGGTATGAAAGGACCTATAGCAAATGAGGACCTTCCAAAATGCAAAGACTTTGGTATCAAACTAGTACAAGAATATAATAAATAGTGAAAAAAATGTTAGTTGTTTTTTATACACGTAAAGGGACTACCAAAAAAATAGTACTTTGTCCAAATTTATAGGTGAAAACATGATGTTGAAAATTCTTACAATTCATGGTAGTCCGCACAAGGGCCAGACTTACGATGCTACCATGGAGTTCCTGAAAGAGCTCGAGAATAGAATTGAAATCGAAGTAAGACACATATTTTTATTCCAAGAGCGTTTGGAACTCTGTCGGGGATGTGGGAATTGTGTTGTGTTTGGCGAGGATAGATGTCCTAATAAGGATGGAATACTACAGATTCATGCTATGATGCAAGATGCTGATGCTGTCATTATCACTACTCCTGTCTATGCTCTGCATGTCTCTGCTCTGGTAAAGAACTTCATCGAACGTTCAGCTTATATAATGCACCGACCATGTTATTTTGGTAAGTGGTTTATGTCCATTTCAACCCAAGCCTTTTCTGGTGATAAAGATGTAGCTAAGTACCTAGCAAATGCTATGCAATTTTGGGGATTCAATATAATTCCTGGTTTACGCTTAACAATGGCACCAGGAGACGAAACAGTATCAAAGAAAAATGCGATCAGAAAGAAAATCAATACTGCAGTTAATCAGTTTCAAGCAATTGGGGAAAAAAACAGATTTCCCGTTCCATCTTGGAAGGAGCTCATGATGTTCCGGTTTAGACGATCAGGGATAACTTCAAAAAGTTACATGGATGTGTTTCCGCGAGACGTCGAGTATTTTCAGGAAAATGATTGGCTGAAGACAGCATATTACTATGATATCCACCTAAATCCGCTGATGAAGATTGCTGGGCGATTTTTTGATGCATTGGGGAGAAAAATGATGAAAAGTAACGGTAGGCAAGATCAAACCAATAATATAAATAAAATTAGAAATTAATTCAATAAGATAAATACTATAAGATGTGAGAAAATATGACATTTAAGACAAAATTAAAAGCTTATTTAGACTTAACTCGAGCACATTTTGCGATAGTATGGCCTTTGTTATTCATTTCAGGGTTATTATTAGCCTTTAGAGATAACAATTATTTTTCTTTACCATTATTAATAATTGTATTTTTCATAGGCTTGTTTGGGTTTGAAGCAGGAATGGTGCTTAATGATATTATCGACAGAAAAATAGATAAATTAGGAGATGATAATGAATTTACGAAATATTGGAGGCCATTTAAAGAGAGACCACTATCTGCAGATATTATCTCTCTTCCAGAAGCGTTGATTGTCTTTTTAATTTTTATTGGCATTACTATAGCTTTAATAGCCACTTTGCCTTTTCCTAATAATCTCTATTTATATATCATTATGATCTATGCATATTCAGTTGAAATATTTTATCAAAAGAAAAAGGGAAACCAACAATTTCCAATTGCCCAACTGATAGGAAGAACCGATTTAACAGTATTTCCTGTAGCTGGTTATCTATGCTATGGAAACTTTTCACTGACAATCGTTTTAATCATACTCTTTCTTTATCCTTGGGCACAAGCTCACTTGGGAGTAAATGATCTGGGAGATTACGATAATGATAAAGCTAAGAATCTGAAAACAATCACAACTTTATATGGTATTAAAGGTAATGTCAAATGGATTGCATATTTTACTCTTCTTCAAATTGGATTTGCGATATTACTAATCTTTTTTGCCCTTGGATTAATCGCCTTGATAGGTTTTATTCTTTCTTTTATCTTATTAATAACAGCAAATATAACCCTTTTTAAAAATCAAACATCAAATACAGCTCTTAAAATGTTACCCCGCTATCACGCTAGTTTATTGATTTATATACTATCGATAATTTTTAGTGCAATTTTCCCAATTCCCTTTTATTAATTTAAATTAGGAGTTATTTACGAAATATTTAATTTTAGGAACAAAAAGCTCGATTTAATGATTAAAAACTATAAAACTGTTTAACCATAGATTCTCTGAAAGAAGAAATATATCAAATCACTTGTACATAATATATTTAATAAAATTAAAAAAATAACTTTAACCTCGAAATGGTAAGAGAACGCATATTTTGGCAACTTTTTGGTAAGAGATTGCTGAGTTATAAACAGTTTGAGAATGGAAAAACAGTAGGCACTGGATTTTTGAACCCAATTGTGGACAGGTTTCGCCTAATAATCATGATTATTTTCCAGGCTAAATTCTATAATACTTATAATTTAGGTCAATGGCGCGGAAATAGAGTAGCAAATACATTTTCGCCTCCTATTGGTAGTCGAGCTATGTTCCGAGCCATAAAGAATGTGATTAGAGGAAAAATACTAAGACATGCTCGGCCTATTGCTATGACGTTTGCGGTTACTTATAAATGCCAATTAAATTGTGTTCATTGTAGTGCAGGAAAGCATAAAAAAGTAAATATACCCGAATTAAATACAGAAGAAGCAAAAAGAGTGATTGAAGAAGGTCAAAATCTAGGTATATCAATCATAGCTTTTACAGGCGGGGAACCATTATTACGAGAAGATATATTTGAGTTGATCTCGTATGTCAATCAAAAAAAGACGGTTCCGATTCTCTTTACTAATGGTTTACTTCTTACTCAAGAAAATGTGGATAAATTAGCTAAGGCGGGATTATACTCACTCTTTGTAAGCATTGATAGTCCAGTTCCTGACGAACACAATAAATTAAGAGGTAAGGCAGGTCTTTTTGAAACCGCAATAGAAGGAATTAAACGAGCGAAAGAAAAAGGCATATTTGTTGGATTTTCATCATATGCAACCCAATCATCTACAAAAGAGGGACAATATAAAAAAATTCATGAACTCGCAAAACAATTGGGATTACACAATGTAATGTTATTTGATGGAGTTCCAACTGGAAAAAT
>JBHLLJ010000132.1:0-9226 GCA_048885705.1 Candidatus Hermodarchaeota archaeon
ATTTAATCTTTAAATTAACATATTTAGTTAAAAATATTGAAAATTTTCAGCACATCGATCAAGAGTATTATGATAATTTAATAGAGTTTATAAATGATAAAGATCAGTTGATTTCTGGAAAGTATAAAAACATAAGTACTCAAGAATTAACTGCTTTTTATGACCAAAATTCACGAGATGCTTTAGAGAAAATACTTTTAGAAAAAATTGAGGGGAGGAGTAGAGAATATTTTACTTTTGGTTCATTAGAGGAAGAAATAAAGAAAATTGCAAAATTAGCTGGAGCTAGGTCTGTGATGATAAGTGTTGCAGATGAGTTAAGCAAGGAAGAATTAGAGACTGCTCAATCATTAATTATCTTTGAGAGTGAAGAACCTTCAGATTTTAGTGGATTGAATAAAATTGGAGGAGAATTAAAGAAATTTTTGGAATCTAAGAATTATAAATGTCTTTTTAAGAATGATACAATCATTACAGATGCTAAATTACTTCCGGATTAAGAAACTTCTCATCTTATTTCAAGTAATAACAGTAAACCGTAATGGCTTACATCCCATAAAATATTTATCTTTTAAAACATTTTTGTTGATGAATTTCTATGGCAAAAAAGATTAAGGAAACTCCTATAACGGGAATAACAATTTCAAAAGAAGAAGATTTTTCTGGTTGGTATACGGAATTAATCAACAAAGCAGAGTTAGCTGATATAAGATATAATATTAAGGGTTTTGTTGTGTATCGAGAATGGGCAACCCTCACTATAAGGAAAATGTATAAAAAAACAGAAGATTTGTTAGATAAAAAAGGCCATCTCCCTCTAACAATGCCTTCTCTTATTCCTGAATCGAATTTTTTATTAGAAGCTCAACATGTTGATGGTTTTGCTCCTGAAGTATTTTGGGTTACTGAAGCGGGTAGTTCTGGCAAATTACCGGAACGTTTAGCCCTACGCCCCACAAGCGAAACAGCTCTTTATAAAATGTATGCTTTATGGATAAGAAGCTATAAAGATCTCCCATTTAAAAGATATTTGTCATGCCAAGTATGGAGATATGAGGGAAAAATGACAAGACCTTTTTTTAGAGCAAGAGAATTTCACTGGATTGAGTCGCATAATGTATTTGCTAGTATGGAAGAAGCAATGGAACAAGTTAAAGAGGATATGGAAACAACATATCAAATTCTTCAAGATGAATGCTGTATTCCAATCATCTTTTTTCAAAGACCAGAATGGGATAAATTCCCAGGAGCCGTTCACACATATGCAGCTGACGCATTAATGGGTTCAGGAAAGGTCCTCCAATTACCTTCAACACATCTATTAGGTCAAATTTTTGCAAAACCATTTGATGTTAAATTTGTAGACAAGGATGGGGAAGAGAAATATGGTTATCAAACCTGTTATGGACCTGCTCAGAGCAGAAATTATGGAGCCATGATCGCATATTTAGGTGATGATAAAGGTTTAGTTTTACCATTTGACTTAGCACCTATTCAAATCATTATTATACCAATAATTTACAAAGGGAAAGAAAAATTAGTAGAGGAAAAAGCAAAGGAAATATACAACCTCTTCAAGGATAAATATGCCGTTAAAATTGATGATTCAGAGGAATCAGTTGGGAGTAAATATTATTATTGGGAATTGAAAGGTGTACCTATCAGAATCGAAGTCGGACCAAAAGATATAGAAAAACAACAGGTTGTTATTGTAAGACGACATGATGGTAAAAGGTTCCAGGTAAAGGAAGGAAAGTTAAAAGATAAAATTGATGAAATAGCCCAGAATTACACTACTGAAATCAAAGAAAAATCTTTAATTGATTTTGAGTCTCAAGTTGAATGCGTTTATGAAAAAGATGCTGCGATTGAAGCTATTAATAATGGAAAAATCGTTTGCTGTGGGTTCTGCTCAATTGATATGGATGCGTATCATTGCGCTGAGATTGTTGAAAAAGAAATTGGTGGATTTGTTCGCGGAAAAAGAGTTGATGAAGATAAACATGAATTTGCCAATTGTTTAATTTGTGGAAAACCTGCTGGATGTACAGTATATATTGCTAAAAGTTATTAGATGAACTGTATTGAATCAATTTTTTTTAATAATTGATAAATATTTTAATTACTAATTCTTACTTTTATCAGTGAACTATAATGTCAGCTAAAGACAAAGTGATAAATGTTTTTAAAAGTACTGAAAAACCATTACGCCCTAGTGAAATAGCAGATCAAATAGGTATTGAATCTAAAGAAGTATCAAAAATTATAAAAGAGTTAAGAGAAGAAGGAAAAGTTTTTTCCCCAAAACGTTGTTATTATGCATTAAAATAGTTTCAAGAAATCTTTTTTTAATTCAATTTTAATTACTTTTTCATTTTTTACTCTACATAGTTTTATGAGAAGAAATTTGGAATTTGCATTATACATTATAGGAAAAAAAAGAAAATATGGGAGCTTCAATGAGTGTAATTAAACTGCATCGATTTTTGACGATGTTCTTTTATAAATTTACTTTCAGCATTAATATATCCGCAATTTAAACATTTTACCGTTTTAGGTGGAAAATAATTTAAAACATTTGGCATTTTCATTGAAGCACAACTGGGACAATGATAATACATTTTAGTGCACCCTTCGAAATGATTTATTATTATCTTAATTTTAAATTTTTAAAAATCATTAAAAAGTACTATAATTTAATTTAGTTTGTAATGAATGATATTATTCAACCTATTTCAGATGAATTTAAAGATATTTATTTTGTAGAAGGAGCTAGAGATGGTAAGTATCCTTATTCACATTCTTTATTGATAAAGGATTTATTAATTGACACAGGAATTTCTAGTAGGATTTTAAGAAAACTCAAAAGACTTAATCCAATAAATACTGTATTACTATCTCATTGGCATGAAGATCATACTTCAGGAAATAGATTATTATCTAGTGCTAAATTTCTCATTCACTCGAAAGATAAATTCTTGATTGAAAATATAGATAAATTTAATGAGTTTTATGGAGTCTCTAATTCTTCAGCAGAAGAGGATTTTGAATGGCTTATGGAGGGTTTAAGACTTGAAAATACAAAGATCGAAAATCTTTTAGATGATAATCAGATTATTAAAATTGGGGACGACTTTAATTTAAGAGTTATTCATACCCCTGGCCATACAGCTGGTCATTGTGCTTTTTTAGAATTGAATTCTAAAATAGCATTCTTTGCAGATATTGATTTAACTAACTTTGTATTTTATGCAGGGATAGATTCAAATTTAATGGATTTTGAAGAATCAATTGAAAAATTAAATGGTTTAAACATACAAACGGTTGTTACTGGCCATCGAGGAGTAATTGAAAGTGAAAAAGCAATAAAACAAGAATTAAGGAAATATAAATCTATTATACATAAAAGAGATGAAAGAATCTTGACTCATTTTTCTGAAAGAACTCCGAAAAATGTAATTGATTTCAAAAATAGAAATTTCATTTATAAATATTATAGCCAGTTCAAAGAATATGAAATTATCGCTGAAATGATAATGATTCAAAAGCATTTTGACAAACTTATTAGAAGTGGATTAATAGAGTTTAAAGAAAATGGATATATTTTAAGCTAAAATAATTTGTTTAAGAATTTTAAAAATTGAAGATGGAGGTTTAATTTTGAATGATGTGGTAATATATGAAAAAGAGGGAGATATTGGAAAAATAATATTAAATAGACCTGAAAAAAGAAATGCAATAGATTTAGAGACTCTTAAAAAGTTGATTGATACTTTTAAAAAAAGCGCTGAAAATAATGATATCTGTATTATTTATACTGCTAACGGTAAGGATTTTACTGTTGGTGCTGATTTAAAGTATGGATTTAAATTACTTACTGATAAGAGTCGTACGGATGAAGCTGTTGAATTTTTAGAGGCATTTCAAAATTTAACGAGAAGTATGATTTCTCATCCGGGAATTATTGTTGCTGGACTTCATGGTTGGGTTATAGGTGGAGGATTTGAGCAATTACTATATTGTGACTTGAGAATTGCTGCTAATAACACTCGTATAATGCTTCCAGAACTAGGAGTTGGACTTTTCTTCTCAAATGCTTCTACAAAACTCTTACCTAGAATTATTGGTGAAGGAAGGGCAAAACAGTTGATGTATTTAGGTTCAGAAGTTAATGCTGAAGAAGCCCTTAATATGGGTTTAGTAAATCAAATATGTACACCAGAGGGATTGAATAGAATTCTCAAACGAACAGCAAATACCATAATACAAAAAGACCATCTTGCTCTCAAATGGGCAAAAAAGTTAATAAATGAAAATCAAGGAGAACCAATTGAGACTGTTTTAGCTGAAGAATTGCGTATAATGATCTTGACGGGTCAATCTGCAGATCTTGAGAAAAGACTAGAAAAATTTGTCAAAAATAAGCATTGATTCCTAAGGAGTTGTACTTTTTCTATGATATTATCGACAAATTAATTCTTTTATAAAATTTTTTTATAATCTACCATTTAAATAAATATGGTTAGAACCATGCCAATCTTGTTCAAACTATATCCTCATCTGAAGGATAAAGTACCTTGGATCCCCTTACTTACTAAATTACCTACTCCAATAGAAAGATTAACTGAATTAGAGAATTACTTCAAATTGGATACCGGGAAAATTTATATTAAAAGAGATGATAAAAATCATCCTATTTATGGAGGAAATAAAATTCGAAAGTTTGAATTTATTTTTGGACAAATATTAAAAAAGAAGAAAAAAGGTATAATAACCACTGGAGGTATTGGGACTAATCATGGATTAGCATGTGCTATTATTTGTCATGAATTAATTCCAACTTTAAAATGCCGTCTCTTCCTCTTTCATCAACCTTTAACTTGGCATGTTCAGCGTTCTTTATTATTATTTGACTATTTTGGAGCAAAACTTCATCTCGGCAAGAAAGATATAGGAGCATTTGTGAAAACTCTAATTTATAAAATATTTCATTTGAAGTATTCATGGATATTTCCAGGAGGATCTCCCTTATTTGGAATTGGATCTTCTCTGGGAATGGTTGGATTTGTAAATGCTCTTTTTGAGCTAAAAGAACAAATTGACCAAAATTTACTTCCTGAGCCTGATATTATTTTTTTAGCAGGGGGAACTGTTGGAACTGCCGCAGGGCTTATAGCAGGTTGTAAAATACTCGGCTTAAAATCAAAGATACATGTAGTGGCCGTATATACAAAATTGACTTCAAATCCAACAGCAGTGAAGAGGAACGCTAATAAAGTAATTAAATATTTGAGAAAGAGAGATAAATCAATTCCGAAAGTAAATGTAGATGAGGAAGATTTTGTATTTGTTACGGGTTATTTAGGTTCTGGGTATGGTACAATAACCTCACGAGGTCAAAATGCTGTTGACAAAGTATTTGAATTAGAAGGGAAAAAAAGAGATTTTAATCTTGAAACAACATACACGGGAAAAGCGATGGCAGCTATGTTTGATTACCTAAATCAAGAAAAGAATCAAAATAAGACTGTATTATTTTGGAATACTTATAACTCTAATGATTTGGATAAGTATCTTAAAGAAACTAATTTTCAATATGATCAATTACCAAAAAAATTTCATAAATTCTATGAAGAAAGTAAATTTCAATGTTGGCAAATAATAAAATGCCCTCAAGATGTAAAGAAATCTTGTCCTGCTTATTTAAACCATGAATATAGGTTTTGGAAGGTAGTAAATTGCCGCCTTGATGATGAAAAACAAAATAAAGCTTTCGAACATTTAGAAAAATTAATAGATCTAGAAGATGCTTAAGTTAGATTAAATAATTTTTAACCGTTGTAATAAACCAGTGATTAGAATAGGCAAAGCAATAGTAGCATCACACCATACACTTACATGTTTCGATTCTAAAGAATATTTACCCCAAGATTTTGCTTCTGAAAATGTACTTCCTGAAAGTCCTCCATCGTATTCCATGGCAGTGTGAATACGGATAGAATAATTATAACCCATGTTCGTTATTTTATCAAATTGATCTAACATAGGAAAGATCTGTTGAGCCCAATTCCGTGGAACGCCACCACCGATTATAAATGTCCCATATTCTTTATAATTTCTTACAATATCTCCAAATTTCTTCACATCTCCTAGGATATCAAAATGAAATTTATATCCTTCATAAAAATCATATTTTAATAATTTCAAAGCTAATTCTGAATCTGAAAAGGCGGGTACAAATATTGGTATATTTTTTTTTGCCGCCATTGAGAGAATACAGTTTGCTGATAAGTTATTACCTAATTTCTGTAGAAATTCTGATGGTGTAATTTGTATTTTTTTATCTTTAAATGATGATTGAATCAATTCCAATAATTTCATATCAGCTTTACTATAATTGTCTTCAGGGAGGAAGATATCATAGATTCTGTTTATTCGATGTTTGAATAATTCATTATCATCGACATTATGACTTCCTAAATAATGCCCTATATTACTAGCAGCATCTACTAAATCATGCGTAATGTTAGCTCCTGTACTAATTAATACATCAATTAATTCATATTCCATTAGTACTGATATTATTTCTCCCATCCCAGCTGGAACTAAAGCCCCACTTAAGGTCAAAACTGTTAAGCAATCCTTATTAATGACCATTTTTTCTAATATATCTAAAGCTAAACCAAGATTTCTTCCTTGAAAGCCACAATCCTTAAGAGATAATAAAAGATCATCAACATTTTTTACTCTTTTTACATTAAAAGGTCGGACTTTTTGAATTAGATAATCTTCTTTTTTATGAGAAGTCATATTTAAAATTAAAGGATTTAATTATTTTAAATTATTTATTTCAGTTTTTTTTAATAATCTTGAATAAGTTATATTCAATTGATAATGTTGTTTTGAAATAAATATATTTTAAAAAATATCTTTAAAATTTCCATTAAGGAGTCAATTTAAATTCCAAATTTATTTCTTTTTATTATATAGGAAGAATTAAGAAATAGATTGAATAATTAGGCAGAAGAATAACAACTTAATTATCAAATTTATTCTTAAGTCATTAATATTTGAAATAAATTTAAATAAAAGCTTTAATATTAAATTCTTAATTAAATAATATAAAGAAATAATGATAAGGTTATGTCATTAGTCCCGAAAAAAGTATTCTTTGTTAAAGGTAAGGGATTTCACAAATCTAAGTTAGCTGCTTTCGAACAAGCCCTTAGAGATGCAGGAATTGAAAAATTTAATTTAGTCAACGTTTCATCAATATTACCTCCCTATTGTATCGAAGTTGATAAAGAAGATGGTCTAAGACAACTACGTTCTGGTCAAGTTGTATTTGCTGTTATAGCGAGAGCAGATTCTAATGAGTATAATCGTCTGATTTGCGCATCTATAGGAGTTGCTAAACCTGCTGATAAGGGACAATATGGATATTTAAGTGAACATCATTCTTTCGGTATAAAACCTGAAAATGTCGGTGAATTTGCTGAAGATTTAGCAGCAGAAATGCTAGCGACTACTCTAGGGATTCCTTTCGATCCAGATGCAAATTATGATGAAAAAAAAGAAGTTTTTAAGATGGGCGGGAAAATAGTTGAGACTAAAAATATAACTTCTTTTGCTACAGTTCAGGAAGAAAAACAATGGGCTGCTGTAATTTCCGCTGCGATTTTTATTCTTTAATTTTTTTAAAATAGTTTATATTCAAATCTTGAAAACAAGAATCTATTGATTCAATTTCTTCTAGTTCTCTGAGAGAAATACGATTTTTATCATTTGAATCCTTTGCAGCCCAAATCAACTTATTAAATCGTTGATGATGATGATGAAATCTTTTATTAGCATAGTCCTTAGCTTGCTTAGTATAAAGAAGAAAGGGCCAATCACTCCCTTCCATTAATAAAAGTTCTCTTGCAGCTTGCTGTAAGATTCTTTTAGCCCATTCATTAAGATTGTAATTTAATTCGAGAACATTTTCAAATTCTTTAACTGAACCATTGATATAAGGCCAAATCCAACCATATTCCGGATTTTTCCAAACTTGGAAATGACCTCCTTCCCCCCAACTACTCTCTTTCATTTTTATTACTGAAAAATTGTCTTTAAATTTGGATATATAATCACTCATAGTGATTAATTCTATATTTTCGTTGTTATGAATCAACTCAAATACGTTATTTAACCAAGAGATCCCTTCCATCCACCAGTGACCATAGAGTTCAAAGTCGTATGGAGAAATAATAATTCCTTTTCTTTGAAATTTATTTAAAAATTGTGTTAATTCCTCAATTGCTAATGAAACAAAATGATTAGCGTGGATTTTTGTTGTTTTTTCTGCCTTCTCAATATCATAGAATTGCTTCTCTCCTTTTCCAAATTCTTTACTGGTAACTCTCCAATAATGTAACCCAGACTTCGGATCTTTTTTATGGAACTCTCTATAATATTCATTTCCAGGGTATCCAATTTTTGCATCCCATACTTGTCGACTAGTTTTTTGGTTTCTACCAAATACCGAAAGACCTGTTTCCAAGATATATCCGAAATTTGTATCTAATCCTACATTATTCTTGTACTCTAAAATCTCAGCATTTAATATTCCATGAGAATCAACAAAAAAATATTCTATACCTGAATTATTTAACCAATAGTCAATACTTTGCCTTAAATTTCCATCTTTATATTCTTTAGGCCGGTAAGCACATTCAGGAAGCCATATCCCTTTAGGTTCTTCGTTAAAATACTTTTTGTGAGTATCAACAGCTACCTGAATTTGGGAAAAAATTCCAGAGTCACTCTCAAAAAGAGGTAAAAATCCATGTGTTGCTCCACATGTTATCAATTCAATCATTTTTTCATCTTGGAGCCATTTAAACGTACCTAATAAATCTCTATAATAATTATGATAAAATGTATCTAGTATATGTTCAAAATTCCTTAAATGGTATTCAGCAATGGTTTTTCTTTCTTGATGATTTTCAAATCTCTGGATATCATTTTTTGCCCTTGATATTAAATCTTCCATATATTCTGTAAACCGCTGTTTCATATATTCATCTGCTAATTGCTCAGCTAAGATTGGTGTAATATTAATAGTAATAGCTGTTTTTACTCCCCTTTCTTTTAATTCTCTTAAGATGTTTAACATAGGGATATATGTTTCATTCATAGCCTCCATAAGCCATTCTTCTCCTGCAGGCCATATTCCCGACTTTTT
>JBHLLJ010000133.1:0-9078 GCA_048885705.1 Candidatus Hermodarchaeota archaeon
TTTAGTTTGTTATCATAAAAATATTCAAAATACCATGATATTTTATCGATATACATATATAAAGAAGAAGTTCGCACATTTAAATATATGTGGAGTTTTTCATCATTTTTTCAGTATTCAAAAAGGACAAGTCTTTTTAATTGAAGACTATATCAAGGATCTGGTTTACGAGATTTATGGATTCTTGATCATTATCTAAGATTCTCAAGTTCTTCACCATAACAGCCACATATTTTATTATAATTTTTATACAAAAAAATCGATTTTTATTTATTTCTTCTGATTTCTTCAGCCAATTTTACAATTTCTAAGAGCTGATTATTCACATCATGAGTTCGGACAACATGAGCTCCATTAAAAATAGCTATTGCTGTTGCAGAAAGAGTTCCATTTAATCTATTTTCTGGATCAGAAAGGTTAAGGGTTGTACCAATAAAAGATTTTCTTGAAATAGCTACTAATATTGCTTTATTTAATATTTTAAGTTTCTGGAGATTTCCTATTATCTTTAAGTCGTGTATATGAGTCTTTTCCTCAATCCAGTGACCTATTCCTGGGTCTAAGATAATCTTATTTTCATCATAACCTTTGTTCTTCAGAAATTTAATAGTATATCTAAACTCATCAATAATTTCATCAATAGTACATAGATCTCCTGGAATTTTTTTTGAAGCCATAATAATAGTTGGTAAATCATTCTGAACAATAAAGTCTGCTAAAGAAGGATCAGATTTCAAACAACTTACATCATTAATAATCATCCTTTTATTTGCTTGAGTAGCTATCTCCAAAGCCACTTCGGCAACCTGACTATATTGAGTATCAATAGATATTATTATATCATTCGGAATAATATTACAGATGTTTTCTAATGGAATTTTCATTCGTTCTATTTCTTCATCAATTGTAATTTTTTCAGACCAAGGAGCAGTGGAACGTCCACCTATATCTAATATCTGAGCGCCATTTTTTATCATTCCGGAAGCAGCATCTCTAATCTTTTGTGGCTCTACATAAACAGATCCTTTATAAAATGACTCAGGACTTAAATTTATAACTCCCATAATCACTGTGGGAAAATCATCACCAATGTCAAGAAAATCAAATAATTTAGTGTGTATTTTTTTCATTATTTAACAATAAAATGAAAAGAATATTTTAAATTTATATTTCAATTGAATTTTATAATAAAAACAAAAAAATAAATTCATAATTATAGAATAATTAATTTGACCTTTGATTAGCTTCTTCTTCCTTTTAGATTAAATATTAGGATAATGACGATTCCTAAAAGTATAGGAAAACTGGAGATCAAAACTAATGTTATAAACTCTTCTGAGTTGTTGGGGTAGCCAGTGTCATAAATCTGAACATATTCTTGTAGTTTTGAAGTAATAGTAAAACTTGCATCTCTAGCTTCATCTATTCCTTGATTTACTAATGTTATCACTGCATAGGGAACTGTAGTAGTACCATCATGAATAGCATATATCTTTGCGTGAAATCCATAAATATCTCCTTCAAAGCCACCCCATCCACCCCAATCTACTAAATCGGAACTACCATTCATCCAAGCAGCCTGCATTTGATGCATTTCTTCTATAGTTTCTTCTTCCAAGATGCGAATCCCATTTGAAATTCCTTTATGTAAATGTACTGATACAAATCTCGCTAAGTCATAAACATTGGAACGAATTGCTCCAGAAGAATAACCTAAATAATTATAATTAGGATACATTTTATTTCCAGTTGATTGCGGGTCTAATTCAAATCTGTATATGTGGGGTCTTGCTAGTTGAGATTCATCGAATATTGTGAAATTGTAGGCAGTAGAATGCATTTCCAGAGGATCAAGAATATTTTCTTGCACATATTCCCAAATGGGTTTACCTGTAACTAATTCTAAAATATAACCTAACACGTCATAACCTATATTTGAATAATATCGTGTTATTCCCGGTTCATAAGTAGTCCAAGCTTGTGGAATATAAAGAGAACCATTAGGAGTAAGATGTTCCTCTATCCAAAAAGGATAAGGCAGCCATTCAAATGGATTTTCCATTCCTAATCTTGAGATACCATCTGCCGCCATTCCAAAATTATACGGATCGTTATCCTTATTTAGTCCTGAATAATGAGTTAGTAACATTTGGATGGTGATTGGAGTAGTATTATATTCAGGATGTCTTAACGAAAATGGTAAATACATATTAACGTCATCTTCTAATTGAATTAATCCTTGTTCATAAATCTGGAAAATGGCTGTCGCAGTAAAAGTTTTTGTAACAGAACCAGTCATATAGATCATATGAGGATCATTTTGTAAACCATACCCTTTTGCCCAAATAACTGAATCATTTCTCACTACAGCAGTTGCTACTGATGGGATATATGTTTGCTCCATGATCTCGTAGATCTGGTCTTCTATTCTCGGATAAAATGGACGTATATTATCAGTTTGGTTTGTGTAAGCCATTGTGAAACAAGGACAAGCAATTATCACAGATGATAATATGAATAATATTCCTAAATAGAGTTGTTTCTTTAACATATTTATTCAACTTTTAAAAATGATTTTGGTTAATTTTTTCTGTAGAATTTGATCTTATCTACAAGAAAGGCTATCCATTAAAACTTATATAAGGATTTTATAGTCCATTTTTTAAGTTCCCTAAAGGATGATAATTGATTTAAAAAAGTAATAAAATGTTTGCAGGAGCTTTTGACGCATTTGGATCTGAATACGTTTTAAATCTTATTTTAATTAAACATTTATTATTACAATCTTTTAGTTATTCAAAAATTATCAATTACTCTCTTACAAAATAACTAAATGTGGAAAATTTATGGTAAAAGAATTAACAAAAAAGATGATTGATGTTGTAAGACTGCAGATGCTTTATAATATTTCTAATGGATGGTCGTGGTATGCATATAAAAAATTAGGACCAAAAGGTATTATTGAAGTAGAAATGGAAATGTGGGATCAATTAATGCCTCCCGCTGTGGATTTACTCTATCAATTGATTGAACCAGATGGAAATAATATTGAAAAAGCAAGACAAGTACTTACTCAAGTAAGTAAAATTAACGGATATATTCCTAAAAATATTAAACAAACTCCAAAATCATTAAAATGGGAATATAAAAATTGCCCAAATTGGAATTCTATGATTCAAATGGATTTAGATGAATATATAACTAAAAATGGAAAACCAGCAAAAGTATCATGCATCCATGGTTGTACTAAAATTCATACACATTATTTTAAAAAGATTGATCCTAAAATAAAAGTACAAAGCATTAAGAACAGACCTGCTATGGATGATACTTGCATTTTTGAAATATCTTTTGAATGAACCAATTAATCTTTAAAAATTTTTGAAGAAGACTCTGTATCTTGACTGTATATCATTAAGATTGCAAACACGATAATAGATTTAAAATAAGTATAATTCTATTATGTGCTATGGAATTATTTTCAATTAGACTTCCTCTCATTAAGAAGTATAATCCTTTATTGGAAATTATAATTAAAGCTATTAAAGATCAAGGAAAATCCTTAATTGAAGGAGACATCATTGTTATTGCTGAGAAAGTAGTTGCAACATCTCAAGGTAGAGTTATGAAGTTAACTGATATCGAAAAGGTTTCAGAAGAAGCCACAAGATTAGCAAAAAATTATGATATGGATGAAAGATATGTAGAATTGATATTACAAGAAGCCTCAATGATTTTAGGAGGAATGAAACATGTGATATTAGCAAAAGTTAATGATTTTCTCATAGCTAACGCTGGTATCGATCAATCAAATGCAGGAATTGGAAGCGTAGTTCTCTTACCAAATAACCTAAAAGAAGTCGTTTGGAATTACTGGAAAGAATTACGAAAGGAGTTTGGTATGAAGAATTTTGGTGTAATCATAGCTGATTCAAGAGTCCAACCTCTTAGAAAGGGGACTATTGGTATCGCAATAGCTACAGCAGGATTCGAACCTATTGAAGATCTTCGAGGACAACCAGATCTTTTTAAAAGACCAATGGAGATAACCATGAGAGCTGTAGCAGATGATCTTGCGAGTGCTGCCCAATTTCTATTAAGTGAAGCTGATCAACAAACTCCTGTAGTTATAATACGAGATAGTAAAGTTGAATTCACAGAAAATCCTCAATTTACTCCTGAAATGGCTCCAGAAGAGTGCCTTTACATGAATATTTTCTCTAAATATCTTCTTAAAAAACAAGAAGAAGATTAAATTATAGAGATTTATAAAAATACGCTTAAGTGTGAAGTAAAATGGATGATCTCTTTCGATTAAAAAGAAATCAAGTCGACATGGCGGTTAAAGTACTTGCAAGAGCTTTTGAAAACGATCCTATATTAATGAATTATTTCCCAGATTCTACTAATAGATTAGAGCAAAATTTTCATTTAATGAAATATTGTATACGATATTGTATGAGATTTGGGGAAGTTTATACGACATCACCTAAATTAGAGGGAATTGCATTATGACAATTTGAGGATCCGAAGGAAGAACAAAAGAATAAACCTAGAAGTTTATTCGCAAATTGGCTTTCTTTTAGAATGAAATTTAATTTAGGTGAAGTAGTAGAAAAAGTATATGCTGTTTATGATTATGTAATTTCAACACAATATGCCCTTGTACCTACACCACACTGGTATTTGTTTATCATAGGTGTTGATCCGGATTTTCAGGGAAAAGGATATGCCGCACAATTGATAAAGCCTATGTTAACTCGAATAGATAAAGAACAAATAGGTTGTTATCTCGATACTAATAATGAAGAAAATGTAGACTTCTATCAATATTTTGGTTTCAATGTCTTGAAGGAATATCAAATCCCTGGAACTAATGTGTTAAATTGGTCAATGTTAAGAGAAAATCCAAAATAATTTCATCTATATTATTTAATAATTCAGTTAGACTTCTTAGAAAATAAGACTAAGATTAAATTTTAAATCCGAAATTTGAAAAATAGCACATAATATTAGATCAGATAGGTTTTTTTGAAATCCAGAATATTCAAGATTATATTTATAATTAGAATTTTAACATTAAAATGAAAGATTTAAGATATACGACAATTGAAGAAGCTCTCAAGCATGGTCATACTGAAGTACATCTAAGAGGATGGGTATATCGAGAAAGAAAGTCAAACAAATTTGTATTTATTGTTCTTAGAGATGAATCAGATATTATACAATGTGTTATATCGAAGAGTAAGTATCTAGAAGTATTTCAGAAAGCAGAAAATTTAACGATTGAGTCTTCTGTTAAGGTTTCAGGTGTCTTAAAGAAAGATGATAGAGCTCCAACTGGTTATGAAGTTTCAGTATCGGATTTAGAGATTGTGCAAATCGCAGAACCCTTTCCAATCACAGAACATCAATCTCCTGAACTTCTGTATGATAATAGACACCTTTGGATAAGATCAAGAAAATTAAACGCAATTCTAAAAATTCGACATACTGTTGTAGGAGCAATTCATGAATTTTTTCGAAGTCATGGATATTATGAATTTGATGCTCCAATTTTTCAACCTAGCCAATCTGAGGGAGGTGCTACACTATTTGAAGTCAAATATTTTGAGGATATAACATATCTTTCCCAAACATGGCAATTATATGCTGAAGCAGGTATTTTTTCATTAGGAAAAATCTATAATATGGGCCCAACCTTCAGAGCAGAAAAATCTAAAACATCAAGACATTTATCAGAATTTTGGATGGCTGAAATGGAAGCTGCTTGGATGCAACTAGATGAGGTCACAGAAGTAGCTAAAGATGAAATTAGATTTATTATTAAGCAGGTTTTAAAACATAATAGGAAAGAACTAGAAATTCTTGAGAGAGATGTTAAATTGTTGGAACATTATGCAGAAGCAGAATATCCTACTATTAAATATTCAGAAGTTATAGAAATACTCAATACAAAATATAAAATGAATGTACCCTGGGGTAAAGACTTAAGGACTATTGAAGAAGAAAAAATAGCTGATCATTTTAAGGTTCCTGTTGTTGTTACACATTATCCTACTGAGATTATGGGTTTTTATAAACCACCAAGCGATGAAAATCCGAAAGAAGCACTATGTTTTGATATGTTAGCTCCTGAAGGATATTGTGAAATCGTGGGCGGTTCAGAGCGTTCTTTACTTGTCGACAATATGATAAAAAGATTAGAAGCTGATAGTGAAGACCCCAAAAATTATGAATGGTATTTCGAACTAAGACGCTATGGTAGTGTACCTCATTCTGGTTATGGAGTAGGTGTTGAGAGAGTTGTTATGTGGATCTGTGGAATAGATAATATAAAAGATGCAATTCCCTTCCCGAGAACTATGTTAAGAAAAGCACCTTGAGCGATTGATAATATTTAATCGATTTTTTTTTTAATCATATTACTATAAAACTATAACATTCAATTTAGTGAAATTTTTTAGAAATCAAGCTTTAAGTTGAATAAGAAATGAACAATGATTTCTATTGAATGAAATTATAAACTCTGCTCAGTTCTTATGAAGCTGTATGAATTTATGGCATATGAATTAATTGAAAAGATTAAAAGTAAAGAAGTTTCAATTACAGAGTTAATTGAGACGTGTTTTGAGAGAATAGAAGAAACTGAGCATATTTTACATTCATTTGTAAATTTTTCTAAAGAAAAGGCTTTGGAAAGAGCGAAATCACTTGATAATGATTTAAAGAAAAATAAGAAGATTGGGCGTCTTTATGGATTGCCTTTAGCAAATAAAGATCTAATATGTGTTAAAGATTTTCCAACAACCTGTTGTTCAAAAATTCTATATGAATATCTCCCACCGTATAATGCCTTTGTAATTGAACGTTTAGTTAAAAATGAAACAGCTATTCATGTAGGAAATACTAACATGGATGAATTTGCTATGGGCAGTTCCACAGAGAATAGTTGTTATGGACCTACTAATAACCCTTGGGATATTTCAAGAGTACCTGGAGGATCGAGTGGGGGAGCTGCAGCTAGTATCGCATCAGGGCAGGCAATTTTAGCTTTGGGGAGTGATACAGGTGGAAGTATTCGATGTCCTGCTGCATTTTGTGGAACTGTTGGATTAAAGCCAACATACGGAAGAGTATCTAGGTATGGACTGATAGCATTCGCTAATTCATTAGATCAAATTGGTACAATTACAAAATGTGTTTACGATTCAGCATTAATGCTTGAAATTATATCAGGCAAAGATGTTTTGGATTCTACTTCAGTAGATATCAAAATAGATAAGTATACTGAAGAATTAGAAAATCCAATAGAAAAAAAGATTTTAGGGGTTCCAAAAGAATTTTTTGGCGAAGGCATTGATGATGAAGTAGAGAGCGCCGTAAGAATAGCTATTGATAAATTGGAAAATCTAGGTGCTACAACTGTAGACATCTCGATCCCTCATCTTGAATATGCCGTAGCTACATATTATTTACTTTGTATGAGTGAAGCAAGTTCAAATTTAGCTAGATATGATGGCTTAAGATATGGTAATATGAGTGATAATCTTTCTGGTGATGTATATGATGTTTTTGGTAGAACAAGAGGCGAAAAATTTGGACCAGAAGTGCGTAGGAGAATTATTTTAGGCACCTATGCATTGTCTGCGGGTTATTATGATATGTTCTATATAAAAGCTCTGAAAGTTAGATCACTAATCAAGAATGATTTTATTGAGGCTTTTAAAAAATGTGACTCTATTGTTTGCCCAACAATGCCATCCACAGCTTTTAAAATAGGGGAATTTATAGATGATCCTTTACAGATGTATTTAGCAGACATATTAACTTGTCCTGTTAATTTAGCGGGTATTCCAGCATTATCGATCCCCTGTGGTTTCGATAATAATGATCTACCTATTGGTTTTCAAATTATAGGGGATTATTTTGATGAGAAGGGAATCCTCAATATTGGGTACCAATTAGAAAAAGAATTAAATATTTATCGGAAAATTGCTCCAGTTACAAAAGGAGGTAAATAACGTGAATAATGCAATTAATAATGTGATTATTGGATTAGAAGTCCATGTTCAATTGTCTAATCTCAAAACAAAACTCTTTTGTAATTGTAGTAATGATTATCAGGGTGCAGAACCAAATTCACATGTATGTCCCATTTGTATAGGATTACCTGGTACACTTCCAGTTATTAATAAGAAAGCGATCGAATTTGCAACTAGGTTAGCTATAGCATTAAATTGTGATATAAATAATCAATTTTGGTTTTTTAGAAAGAATTATTTTTATCCTGACATGGCTAAGAATTTCCAAATCAGTCAATACAACAAATCTGGTGGAAAAGCTTTTGCTGATAATGGCAATATTACCATTAAATTAAATTCTCATAAGAAAGATATAATTCTTAATCGGATTCATTTAGAAGAAGATCCAGCAAGACTAGTTCATAAAGGAAGTATAGCAACTTCACCATATACCCTTGTTGATTATAATAGATCGGGTGTTTGTTTAATAGAAATTGTAACAGAGCCCGTGATAAACTCGCCAGAAGAAGCTCGAGAATTTTTAAAACAACTAAAATCTATTATTCAGTATTCAGGGATTTCAAATCTTGATCTTGAAGGTTCAGTTAGAGTAGATGCAAATATATCGATAAGGGGTTATGAACGGAGCGAAGTGAAAAATATAAATAGTTTTAAAGAAGTAGAACGAGCTTTAAGGCATGAAATTATTAGACAAAAAACTTTGCTTAAAAGAGGAAGAGAATTAATACAAGAGACAAGGCATTGGGATGATAAAAGAAGAATCACAATCTCTTTACGAACAAAGGAATTCGAAGCAGATTATCGTTATTTTCCAGAACCAGATTTATTACCTATTGAAATAGGTGACAATTTTATTCAAAAAGTTAAAGAAGAATTACCTGAAATGCCTAATGAGAGATCTTTAAGACTTCGTAGAGATTATCTTTTATCTGAATTTGATTCTGATAATCTAGTCCTGGATAAAGATATTGCTGATTTTTATGAAGAGGGTGTGAATTCTGAAGCTTCATTCGGCCCAAATGAATATAAGCAA
>JBHLLJ010000134.1:0-8944 GCA_048885705.1 Candidatus Hermodarchaeota archaeon
ATTGATAATTTTCATCTTTAAATCTTTAGATCGCTCAGTCAATCGTTCAGTCATTGGTTTAAATTCTTTTATACCTCGAATTTCTTGAATAGAATCGCGAAAATGTATCTTATCATCATAATATGGGAGGATATGCGACCAATCAGGTTTACCTTCAGTATTATAGATATTGGTCCATAATTCGGTAAATTGTTCCTTGCTTTCAATTCTAAAGCTCATAAAATACACTTTAAATTTAATATAGCATGAAATAAGCGCTAATGGTTATTTTAAGTATATTTGTCTTTATATTAATAGAATTCAATAATAAATTATAAAATAATCAAAAATCATTAAAAATCAATAATCATTAGATGATGGATTGAATTACATGAAAAAGCATAGATTATAATTATGAAAAAGATCACAGTATCTATATATGCTATGCTTTAAAGTATTTTAATCTCATTTCCATTTGATTTGACAGAACTAAAGATTTGGATAGTTAAAGCTATAAAAATAAAAAGATTGAAATATAAATATGGAAAAAGAAAATTTATCTAAGAATGAATTACCTGTAGTGGTTATAGGAGCTGGCTTAGGAGGTTTAGGGGCTGCTTGCCAACTTGCTCTTTCCGGAGAGAAAATCTTATTATTAGAAAAACATAACGTTCCTGGGGGATTTGCGACTTCATTTGTTAGAGGGAGATTTGAATTTGAAGGTGCCTTACATGCGTTAGCAGAAGTTGGTACTGAAGAAAAACCTTTGAGTTTATATCAATTCTTTAAAGACTTAGGAGTATTTAATAAAGTTGAATTTAAAAAGCCAAAGGATCTTTGTAGAAGTGTTTTTCATGATGGAACTGATATTACTTTTCCAAATGAGAGAGAAGCTTATTTCAATAAATTAAGAGAACTATTTCCAAAAGAGAAAAAAGGGATAAAAAAATGGGAAAAAATTGTATACAAAGTGAGAGCTGGCTTTAATTATGTGGCAGAAAAAGAGGGAAAAGCTACTCCATTAGGAATCCTTTTTAAACATCCTTATTTAGCCCGAGTTGGAGGACTCACACTTAATGACGTCTATGATCGATGCTTCACGGATCAAAAGTTAAGAGCTATAGCATCTCAGTTATGGGGTTATGAAGGATTACCCCCATCAAGAGTGAATGCCATGTACTATATTTTGGTTTTAATCGCACTTTTAGACGACGCAGTCTTTCCAGTGGGAAGATCTCATGCATTATCCAGTATAATTATTGAATCATTTGAAAAATTGGGAGGAAAGATTATTTATAACGCATTAGTCAACCGAATTCTTGTTAAAGAAGGTAAAGTAAGTGGTGTTGAACTTACTAATGGAGAAAGATATCCATGTAAAGCAATCATCTCAAATGTCAATCCAATATGCACCACTATGAAAATGCTTCCCCGAGAAAGTGTCCCAGATAGCTATAAAAAACGAATATATGCACCAGACATCGGAACTTCGGTGTTTACAGTATACTTAGGGTTGAATGCAAAGCCTAAAGATCTAGGTATAACACATTTCGAAGTCTTTTTAAACTCAACTTATAACTTAGAAGAGCAATATTTAAGTTCTCTTAGAATCGAACCACCTAAATATCTTCTAGCATCTTGTTACAATGTTATGTATGAAAATATTTCACCACCAGGAACGAGTCAAGTAGTATTAACAATACTTCAAGATGGAAAACCTTGGTCTACTGTCTCTCCTGATCAATATCATCATAAAAAGGATGAAATGGCAAGTAATATGTTAGATATGGCTGAAGAATTACTATATCCTAATTTAAGAGAACATATCGAAACAGCAGAAGCTGCAACTCCACTGACCTATTATCACTATTCAAAGAGTCTGAATGGAGCAATTTATGGTTATAAACAAGATATTTTAGATAGCCCTATGTTGAGATTGAATAGTAAAGGCCCAATTCCAGGATTATTTTTCGCAGGTGCATGGGTAAACCTTGGTGGAGGCTACTCAACCAGCATTACAAGTGGAAGAATGGCAGCTAGTATGTATTTAGAAGAAAAAGAAAAAGGAGGGTTATAAACGAAATGTTCAAAGACTTGAAAAAATTTACATATGCCCAAAAGATGCAGAAATGGCGAGAGGAGGTCAAAGAGCTACCTGAATACTTTGACAGTATGGAAAATCTACATGATCGTATTCATCCAGGTAAAATTTGGTTACAAGTATCGGATATAAAAGATCTTTCTCATGATACGAAATTATTTCGCTTTATTCCAGCAAGATCTACGAAAGCCTTACCTCCATTTCGAGCAGGACAATTTATCGGAATTACAGTTGAAATAAATGGAGTAAGAACATCACGCTCTTATTCAATAGTTTCATCCCCAAATCAACATGCCTATTATGAGCTTGGAATTAAAAAGAAAGAAAATGGGTTTGTCAGTGTATTTCTTTATAATAATTTAAAGGTAGGTGATATTGTAGAAAGTACGGAACCATTAGGTGTATTCTATTATAATAGACTTTTTCATGGAGAGAATTTAGTTTTTATTGCAGGTGGATGTGGGATAACACCATTTATTTCAATGCTAAGAGACATTTCTGAGAGATTGCTTCCTTTAAACGTATGGTTATTATTTGGTTGTCTCACTGAAGGAGATATAATCTTTAGACAAGAACTTGAGGATTTGCAATCACG
This sequence comes from Candidatus Hermodarchaeota archaeon, assembly GCA_048885705.1. GTDB lineage: Archaea > Asgardarchaeota > Lokiarchaeia > Sigyniarchaeales > SOKP01 > Loki-b32. The sequence goes on from JBHLLJ010000134.1 coordinate 2,676, forward strand.
GAGATCTAATTTTAAATACAATTGTATTCTATCCGAAGCAGTAGTTTCAGAATGGGAGGGAGAATGTGGATTTATTACTCGAGATATAATTAAGAAATTTGTTGGAACTGTTGATGATAAATATTTTTATGTTGTTGGAAACCGCGATATGTATCAATTCATCTTTAAAGAATTAGAAACTTTAGAAATTCCTAAACACCGAATTGCTTACGAAGCATATGGTACGCCTGATAATGTAACTCAAGTTATGGGATGGCCAAGTGATATCGATCGTTCTAAAAAAGTAAAAATTTCAGTTAAATATTATGGAGTTAATCAAATAGAAGAGAAAAACTTCGAGGCTCCTTGTATTGAGCCATTATTAAATAGTATTGAAAAACAAACAGATATAGATATAAAAATCGAGAGTGGTTGTCGTTCTGGAGCTTGTGCTTTATGTAGAACTAAATTAATCTCAGGAAAATTATTTGTTCCACCTGAAATTACTATCAGAGAAGTTGATCAAAAGTTTGGCTATATTCATCCTTGCATTTCATATCCTTTAACCGATTTGGAATTAGACTTAACTTAAGTCTTCTCAAGTTTTTTGAAATTATAAGAAAAAAATGTATTAAAGAAAAGATTTTTTATAAGCTATCTAAATCTAATGATTTTAATTTTCCTTTATTAGGGTAACCTGTTTTAGGATCAAATGTGCGATATTTATAATATGCTTCTTTTAGTTTTTGAAAATCTGGTGACTTTCCTGCTGATCCACCTTCATTAAGTGGATTAAGCACGATTCTTGGCAACCTATCATCTGCAGGTGTTATACCCATCTTTAGATTAAATAATCTTTTCATCATGTAGGTTCTCTCACCCAAAATTTTAAAGCTTTCGATATCAAAATCTAATCCAGTAGCAGTATTTAACATAGCGACAATCATCGAAGGAGGAGGATTTGCAAAACTGCATAGTACTAAAGAATTGTAAATTGCCCGATAATTTTGAATCTTGGCACACATTTCAGCCATATCTTCGCCATCTGAATACCAATCAACCCCTAAATCGATATCAAATTCTTCTAGGGGAAGTCCCAATAAGATATAATAGGTATCACACGACATATGACAAGGACCTCTTGTGGTGCCTATTCCATATGCTATTGCCATTCCATAACATCGTCTTAAGTCATGATAAGGAATCTCCATCCCATAAGCTGTTGCAATTTCATCTCGAGAAATATTAAATTTTTTTCCAACAACATCGGAGCCTTCAGCTAGAAGATTACCTATTCCTTGTCGAAATCCAATTTTTTTTATCAACTCTAAAGCAGGTTTTATATTTCCCCATTTTGGTTCTAAACCATCAATATCTGTAGACTTAATTTTACCATTATTATATAGGTAATAGATGAAGGCTATTGTACTGCCTCCACTGATAGTATCAATCCCAAAATCATTACATAAATAATTAGCTCTTTGGATTGACTCTAGATTGTTATTAAGAATCAATGAACCAAAACTCACGACAGTTTCATATTCCGCAGCTTCAATTTCTTGATCAGTTTTATATTCCCCTTCTTTAATCATTGCTTTTTTAGCACATCCAATAGGACACGAAAAACAAGGATAATTTCTCGTAAATATTGTTTCCGAGGCTGTTGCTCCAGAAATATCATAGGCACCGTCCCAAGTCCCCAGAGTCCAGTACTTAATCGGTAATTCACCTTCTGAATTGTAATTATCTACACCCCCAGATGTACCTAAAATACCAAACAATTGAGTACCAAATGCGGAGTTAATTTCATCTAAAGATTTTTTAACTACTTCTTTAAATTTATCTGGTTCCGCAGCTTCATAATTTCTTTTTGAAGCTCTAATAGATATAGCTTTCAACTTTTTTGAGCCCATTACTGCTCCCATGCCAGCCCTTCCTGCGGCTTTATCTTCGGAAGCAATTGTTGCATACTTTACTAAATTTTCACCAGCTTGGCCAATACAGGCAATTCTAGTTACATTCGAACCAGATTTTTCCTTCAATATTTTTGATGTTTCAAAGATTCCTTTACCCCATAAATAAGATGCATCTTTAATTTCAACTTTTTCATTAGTAATATCGATATAAACTGGATCTTTCGATGCTCCTTTTATTATTATTCCATCGAATCCCGCTTTTTTTAATTCTGGTCCAAAAAAGCCTCCGCAAATAGCTTCTCCCCAGATACTAGTATAGGGTGATTTGGAACATATCGAAAATCTTCCACTTGTAGGAGCATTTGATCCACAAAAAGGACCCGTCATAACCATTAATATATTATCTGGAGATAATGGATCAGTTTCTTTATCAATATAATCATAGAGATACCTACAACAATACCCAGCACCTCCAAGGAAGTATTTGGCGATTTCTTCATTAAGATCTTCTTCAAAAACCTCTTTATTACTAAGATCAACAGTGAGTAATTTACCTACAAACCCTTTTATTGTATTCATGATACATTCTTCTATTCTTTATTAATTATCTTTTTTAAAAACAGTTGGAAATAAAATGGCAAAGCAAGAAAAAAACTTTCTTTCTTTAAAAGTCGATATTTTTCCCTTCATATGCATAATAGAATAAGTTCCGGTAGAATTCATCTGTAATTGATCTAGGAGTCATTACACTAGTGGCATCCTCAAAGCAACAAGTAATCAACATATCAATATTATCATCAATATCCTTTTTTGATATGCCTAAATCCTGTAATTTTGTTGGAAAACCTACTTTTTTTTGAAGTTCTTTGATTTTATCGATAACTAAAAATGCAGCTTTTTTATCATCATCATCCCATTTACTCCATCCAAGTTGCTTGGACATCTTAGCATAAATTTCAATTGTCTTATCATCTTTATCTGGATTGTTAAGACAAAATTGCGTGACATATGGAAGTAAAATCCCAACCGATCTTCCATGAGGTGTATGAAAAACCGCCCCCCATGCATGTCCCATACCATGACCAATATGAACTTGAGAATTGCTAAAAGCTAGACCGGCCATTGTGGCTGCTTGGTGTAAATAATCTCTTGCTTCCTTATTTTCATGATCCTTATTAATAATTGGTAAATATTTGAAAATGAGTTCTATTGCTTTTAAACCAATTCCATTAGAAAATTCATTTCTCCAATTCGATACCATTCCTTCAACTGCATGTGATAATGCATCAAGAGCTGTATCAATAGTTAATTTTTGAGGCATACCTGCGGGGAATATCGGATCAACTATAGCATATGTAGGAGTTAATCCCTTATGAGCAAATATATATTTTTTCCATATATTATCTTCCAATCTAGAGACAATTGAAGCCATGGTTGCTTCTGAACCTGTTCCTGATGTAGTAGGTATTGCTATAAATTTAGCTTTTTTACCCATTTCATATAAATTAGGATCAAAAGTATGAATATCATCGAGATTATATTCAGGAAATTCAAATAGAGCCCAAACAGCTTTAGCTGTATCTATTACTGAACCTCCACCTAAAGCAATAATTATCTCTGGATCATATGAGATACACATTTCTCTCGCTTTAAGTACTCCCTCTTCTCGAGGATCTGGGATAACTTCATTAAAAACTTGATATTGTTTCTCGAATTTGTCTAACTTTTTTGTTAAAATATTAAGATATCCCAATTTTTCAATTTGCTCATCAGTGACTATAAAACATTTATCTCCCTTAATATTTTCTATAAAATCTATGCTATCTTCTCCATAAATTATATTTGGACTGTAGAAATACCACATCTTTTTTACATCAGTATTTATATAATCATTTTAATAATGGATTAGAAATTTAAAAAAAATTTTAATTTATAAAAATTCAGTTTCGATATTTCCAAGGCTAACTACTATCTCTTGAGCAGCTTTTGTGTGTCTCATTACTTTTGCCATATTTCCTTCAAGTTTCAATTTACCTGCCATGATAGCTCGAATTGGATCAATTTCATTCTTAATAACTTGTAACACATTATCATAATTTCCAGTTATTACAAATTCTGCTTCTGTTTCTTCGCCTTCTTTTACTAATTTAGTTCCTGTACATTCACCATGATATAATCCAACAAGTACTCTAACCTCATGATCTAAATTACCACTAGGAGTGATAACAAAAAGCATATCACCTTCCCAGGTTAGCGCTGATGGTCTATAATTAGGATTATCATTTATTGCTTTCCCAAAAGCTTCAACCCAATCTTCTGAAAATATTTTCACTTTTATCACTTAAGTGTTTTTAGTTTAGTTTTATTTTTTGCTATTATTTAATTTTGTTATAATTTGAGTTCTTGGGATTTGTTATATTTATATTTGGCTTAAATCTAAATGAATATCAGTTAAAGGATATGACACACAAGGGTGTATAAAACCAAATTCATGGTCAATTTCTCTCAGTGTGACCTCTGGGAGCATAAAAATTTTGCCAGATTTTAATTTAGTTCTGCATAACGCACATGCTCCTGAGCGACAGCCACTATTTATATTCAAACCTAAATCTTTTTCTCTTTCAAGACTATTCAATAATGGTTCAATACAAGAAGCTTTGATCGTTTCTTGAAGCTTTTTTCCCTGTTGAATATAATCTATAGTGATCTTAACCTTATTTGAAGTTGTTATATCTTTTGGCCAACCTATTATTTCAGTTACATCATCAGGAACTCCAAATAATTCAAAAATGGTCCGAGATTTAGGTATTTCTAATAAATTTAATTGTTCTTGTATAAAAGCATACATTGCCCGATTGCCAACAATATAATAAAATTTGTTTTCAATTGATTTTATTTCATCTAAGATCAGATCTTTTGTAATAAAGCCACAAGCACCACTCCAATCTGAATTTGGCTCTGAAAGTACGTAATAGATTTTAATATTAGGGCGTCGCGACAGAATATCCTCAAGTTCTTCCCTAAACAAGATATCACTTTCTGTTAAACACCCAAAAAACAAGCAAACATTCAATTTTAAGTTCCGTTCAGTGATATCTTTCAACATTGATATAAACGGTGTAATCCCAGAACCTCCAGCAATGAAAACTAAATTTGTTCCATGAAATATTCGATTGTAATATAAATCCCCTAATGGTTCTGTTGCTTCGAGGATGTCTCCAAGTTTTATTTTATCAATAAGATAATTACTGACGAATCCATTTTCTTTTCTTTTTACTGCTAATTCATAATATGAAAGTTGATTTGGAGATGAACATAAAGAAAAAGGTCGAGATGTTCTGACTCCATTAATTTCAACAATTAGACCAATATATTGCCCTGCTCGAAATGGTGCTAATGGTTTATTAGGTTTTGCAGATATGAATCGAAATAACTTAGTATCTTTAGATAATTCTTCTATGTCAGTAACTTGAAGAAATTGTTTTTCCGGATGAATTCTATCACAAAGATTTTCGAGTCCATCAAAATACCATGGAATTTGTTGAACCTCTTCACGCATTTTTTTTAATTTCTCAAGCTTTTGATATTTCTTAACATCATTCATTATTTCTTTTTCCATTTTTACCATCTCCCCTCTTTATTATCTTTTAAATACATTCCTGCAGCAATTCTACCACTAAGAATACTTGCCGAAAATCCACCACCAATATTTGTCCAAGCCCCACATTGATATAATCCAGGAATAGGTCCTCGACTTTTTAATCTAAGATTTGGACCATCTAGTAAATCTTGAGTATACCCATAAATTGCACCTTCCATGTTTTTTGAATATCGATAATAAGTTAAAGGCGTTGCTGCTTCAGCTACCTCAATATAATCCCGTATATTAGGACAAATAGTTTTCTCTATTAGCTCAACCATTTTATCCGCGAGATAATCTTTAACTTTATGATATTGATCGGGAGAGACATTATGCCAAAGTTTACCCATTTGTAATGTTGTTATGCAAAGTTCTGCCGTTCCTGGAGGAGATATATCATTATACACATGATTATAACACCCAGCTACAACAAATTTAGGTGCTTCTAGTTTTGCAAAAGTTTTATAAGCTTCATCCATATTATCTGATTCACTTATGGCAAATTCATGAGCATTCAATCCTATTTCTTTATAAGAAGCATTTAATCCCAAATAAACCGAAAAGGCAGAGGGACCGATTTCTGGAGCATATATTTTTTTTATATAATTCTCAGGCACAACGTCCCTGGGAAGCATTTTCATAGTTGTGCATATAGGGTTTACATTTGAAATTGCAGCTTGACAATTATATACATCTCCATTTAGTAATTCCACTCCTTTAACTCTCCCATTTTC
>JBHLLJ010000135.1:0-8902 GCA_048885705.1 Candidatus Hermodarchaeota archaeon
CCGGTAATGGTTGGAGAAATCGCCTTACTTAATAATATAACTGAAGAAAGGGCTGCTGAAATCGCTAATAATTTATTTGAAAAGGGTCTTCTTAAACAGATTCCTGGAAAGATGCCGATTTATGAAGCTTTACCTCCTTATGCTGCACTAGTTGGCCAAATTCATCAATTTAAAGAGGCAATAAAATCTTTTCAAACTATTGCTCCTGAGAATATACAAGCTAAATTTGATTCCATAGGAGAACATTCTGCAAAACTTAAAAAATTAGATGACTATAAGACTTATCTTCAAATAATGAAGTCAAAATTACCGGAACAAATAAAAACACAATTCGATCGATTTGAGAAAGAATTAGAACAAGTAAAAAGATTTCAAGATGTAAGACGATTTATATTTAATTTAAAAGAAATTGTTCCTGCAGATATAACAAGAGACTTTGAGGCAATGGAATCTCGGTTAGATTCAGTAAAATCTGAAATTGCATCTAGATTTGAAAAGCAGTTTAGAATAGGGGCATTAAGCAGTATGGCTGAAAAAATTGTATCCAAAGTAATCTCAGAACAATTTACGGTAATAACCAAAGCCTTTAAAGATAAATTTGTGCAAACTACTCAAAACATGCTAGACCAAGTTATAAATCAGTTAGGAAGTATTACTGATACAGCAGGTGAAATTAGTACTGATCTAAGTACAGTTTTTACTGATGTACAGAGCGGAATGGTTGCCACTTTAGAAGATTTAGAAAAGAGAGTTTCAGATGTCTATGATGAGGTTCTTTCGGGAATCGCAGAACTTAAAAATCTATTCCGTGAAGAAATTTTTGAAACAATACAAGATGATATTATTTTCAACATTATTAAACAATTAGAAAGTGCAGAGCTGACAATGCAGGAATTTTGGGAGCGCTCGAAACAAGCATCACTACTAAGTTTTAAAGATGTATGGTTCGTAAGAAGCCGCGAAGCAATAAAAGCACAAATTAATGAATCTTTATCCCGAGTAAAAATGCGTGTTCACATCATAGCCCCTAAGTTAGATGACATTGATTTAGTCGCTTTAACAAAATTAAAAAAACATATCAATATAAGAATTTCAACAAATTTTGATTTGAATAACCCAGAAGATCAACTAAAATTTAAGGAAGTAGAGGAATATACTAATTTGACTATAAGACATTATCCTAGAGAAAACTTATGGTCTATTAATAAAGATTTCGAAGAAGTGGTAGTTTGCGTCGTATCGAAAAAAGAAACAGGGGAATTTGAAATCGCGGGAATGGGTTCAGTTTTAGAGGAGCATGTAAAATTATTCGCTGCTGTTCTAGAGGATGTTTGGATTCAAAGTAAGAAATTTGACCAAGTAGAAATTACTCAAGTGATAAAACAAGCTTCTGAACCAAGTATCACACAACCAAGTTATCAACAACCTATTACACCACCTACTCCCAGAGTTTCCCAGCCAATACCTCCAGAACCCACATTAGCCCCAAAACCTCTAGAACCTATAAAGCCTCAATTAGAACCTGTTAAAGCAACACCAGATATTCAACCAGAAATAGATGTATCAACTGACGCTTATCTTTCAGCCCAGTTCGATAATATTTTAAAAAAAATTGATACTTTGTCAGGAAGTGAAATTGCTCGACTATTAGAGAATTTACAAGATGATATCCTTGAAAGAAAAGGTTTCAGTGCTATTCTAAGGCAAATAAGAATGGGAATTGATTCTATAAAAAGTAATACGAATTTGTTAAATAACACTGAAAAAGGGGAATTAAGAAGTAAAATAAACTTCTGGAGAAGTAAACTACAACTTTAAAAATTATAATTATTTATCTTTAAAATCTCATTTTTCTTAAATTTTTCAAAAAGAGTCAGAGTCTATTATATTAAATATATTTCAGATCCTAAAAATTGCAAGCTAAAAATTTAAATTTTTTGCGAATGATTCAACTTAAGAAATACAAAATGTGAACTATAACTATGCCTAAAATTAATCATTTTGAAATTAATGCAGACGACCCGAAAAGAGCAAAAATTTTTTACGAAAAGGTATTTAAATGGAAAATTGAAAAATGGGAAGGTCCTCTTGATTACTGGATTATCACTGCTGGAGACGAAGAAGAAGTAGGGATTAATGGAGGCCTGCAAAAACGAGAGCATAAGGATGATAAGATTACCAATTATATAGGAGTAGACTCTGTTGATAACCTAGTTAAAAAAATTAAAGAGAATGGTGGAAAAATATTAAGAGAAAAAAGCCCAATTCCCGGCGTGGGATATTATGCATTTTTTGAAGATACTGAAGGAAATCGTCTGGGTATAATGGAAGAAGATGAAAGTGTAAAATAAATTTCTAATTAATCATTATTTTTTTGTTATTTGCATTCTTTTTTACAATAAGTGAAGCACTAAAGCAAATTGTTTATAAATTCACGCATTAATTTTTAAAGGTTTAACTTCTCGTAACCCCATGGAAATTCAATTAATAGATTAAAAAGATATTAAGAGGTGAAATTTAAAATAAGGCAATTAGATTTAATAGGAATGATACTAACGATAATTGGAGGATCCATAATCATGACTGCTGTTATCATTGTTGGATTTCTTTATGGATTTGTTTTACCAATTCCTGCACCTGTCCCTACTACTTTGAGAACAATCTTTAGAGTTTCTTTTATCGTGGCGTTAATTATTGGTAGCATAATACTTATCATCGGGATAATAACTCGTGTAATAGACCATAATCAAGAAAGAAAAGAATATAACACTTCAAGTAATTAATAGATCTTCTCGTTACAATGGAATGATTGGTGAGAATCATAGAAATATAAAAATTAAAGGGAGAGATAATCTCTCACCCTTTAATATGGAATGGAAAAGAAAGTGAGCGTAAAAAAAAATATAAGATTTTAAATTTTAAATTAAAACTATCTTCTACCTACAATGTCTACAGACCGCTCGTGTGTCGATAAAACTTAGTTTTATTTCCTTACCACATTTCATACAATTTATTCTTATCTTTTTTGGCATACTAATCTCTCTTTTTATTTTTTATTAATTTCATTAAAAATCAAAATTTATTGTAGTTTTTTTCTCTAAGACTAACTGGGCCTTTCGACACTTCTTACAAAGTGCCTCAGAGTTACTTAAGTCAAGCCTTATCTCTTTACCACATGTTCTACAATTTATTGTTATCTTGGCCATATTTAATACTTCCAATTCTTTTTTAATAGAAAAAAAAGTTTTAATAAGCTATGTATCGCGAATGACATCTTCTGTTATCATTCACAATTATAATCAGCTTCTCATTATTCTTTTTTAATCTTTTATGCACTTTTAATAACCCCCAACACCAAAATATCATTATCGATTGAAATAATTAACTCCGAACATACTTGAGTCAATATTGTTTTTTAAATTGTTAATATTAATATTCTTTTTTACGAGTTTGGCGTGGTTTAGAACCTTAATTTTCTTATTGATCTTCTTTTGTTTTTCCTTAACTTTTTCTGCTTTTTCCTTGATTTCAGGAATTATAATATAAATTTTTTCCTTTTCTAAAACTTGGACCATTTTCTTTTATCACTTTTTTATTTTTTTTTCTTAAGATTAAATATACTGAACTGCAATATATAGATTTGCACTTCGCACTTCACTTGAAGTTCATACTTTATTCCGAAGTGTAAAGTATATAAATGCAATTGAATATATATTATTTAATAAAAACTCAAAATCGCGATTAAAAATGAGTAGAACTGAGGGAGTTTTATATCCTCCTGAAGAGATATTAAACCCCATTGTAGGGAAAACTGATTATGAATATGTAATATTATGGATGCTCAGCAATAATAATATTTGTGAATGGTCTGATTTTACAGCTGAGATTAGTGAATCGACTTTATCAGGTAATTTAAAAAAACTTTTGAATAAGAATTATATTGAAAAGCCCGAAAAAGGGAAATATCGAATTACTCCTGCTGGAAGAGAAAGATATAGTGAATTATTGTATGATAAAAAATCTGATGAGAAAAAATTAAGAACTCCTCCAGATAAAATCTTGAAGAAGAGGAATTACGATCATTGGATCTTATGGATGCTTTATAACAATAACTCCTGTATATGGTCCGATTTTAAACAAGATCCTTTATCAATAAATCAATCCTCATTATCTAATAATTTGAACTCCTTAATAGATGATGGATTGGTGGCAAAAGAAAATAAAGAATATATGATAACACCTCGAGGAAGGAAAGAGTATAGTAGGATATTAAAATTCTATGATTTGGATCGGCAATCCATTTTAGAGCAGGAAAGTAAGAGAATTGAAGAAATTACGGGAAAAACGAGTAGATTCTTTAGGAAATATAGAATAGAAGATGACGAATTGAAATTTCGATTTTTGAACTATATTCTAAAGTTACCTTATTCTAAGGTAGAGCCGACCTTAAATGAAGAAGAAGACTTTAATAAAATTTTGTTGTTTCTTTCGATGAATCATCCCAATCGATATCCAAATTATATTTCACCTAAAGAGTTTTCTAAGAATTTTGGGATTAAAGAGAATAAATTAACCTATTATATTGATGAAATTGTGCAAAATAACATATATTCCATAGATTTCTTTGTACTCAAGAATGGACAAGGAAGATCATATTATTTTCAAAAGAATGAAACTATTGAAAAGGTTCTCAATGCCCTAGTAGAAAAACATATCACAAAATTTACATATTTAAACAAGTTTTATGAAACCATAACGATAGATCCAGAATTACTAGTCGATAATATTTTAGATGATATTTGTGGTAATTTATTTGATGAAAAGTTGAAACCCTCCTTAAAAGCATTTCTCCCTGGATATATTCGATACTTAGCATATAAAATTGAGACAGAGAAAAAATTAGTTGGGAGTGGAGCAAAACTTGAGGGTTTTGTGTGGCAAAGTATTTTTGAAGAATTCCAAACTTTTGAACCTTCAAATATTCCAATACCAGGAAAAGAGGATGAATTTTATTATGGATTAGATCACTACGTATTTTCTGCATTGGATGTTATGCGCATGAGTAAATTATCCTTTATAGAAACAAAAGAAATTCAAGAGACATATTATCTAAATACCGTAGCCCTTTTTAAAAAAATTGGAAAAGCCTTATCTAGGAATAAAGTTTCCAAAGCAAAAGATTTATTTCAGGAAAATACTACAAAATTAAAAACAATCAACCAGTTAATTATAAAAGATATTATCACCACAAGAGATAATAAATTAGATGAATCCATTGAAATAACTAATGAAATTATTGAAAAATATCCGGAAGATTTCATTGGATATTTATTTCAATCGATGACCTACTTCTTAATGGATAATTATGGGAAATCCTTAGAAATTGTTGAAAAAGGATTACAAGTAGCATCAAATGCTCTTTTAATCGCTCTTAAAGCGAAAATTTTAGTAAGAACACTGCAACTTGAACAAGCTATAGATCTTATTGATAAGGCATTATCTCAATATCCAGATCATCTATTGCTCCTAAAAACAAAATATATTATCTATATTAATCATTGGATATCAACGGTGAAGGATTATAATGATCCATTAAATCTTATAGAGAAGTTAATCACTTTGAAGCCAAACGATAAAGAGATTTTGCTTTTAAAAAGTTTATACTATTGTGTGATAAATAAATATAAGGAAGCAAAAAGATTGATAAAGAATGAAATCAATTTAAATAACTTTGAAAAGAACCCAGAAATCGATACCACTGCATACTATATTTTAGCATACTCGTATTTAGCTCGAGGTAAATATGATAAATCTTTGGAAATTGCCAATCTGATTTTAACCCTTTACTCTGATCATCCTATTTCATTTTTCACTAAGGCATTAGTATTTGGGTATAATTTAATCCACCGTTTTTCATTAAAAGAGCAAACTGTTGACAAATTTACTGATTTGATAAAGCAAACAATCTCTCTTGATCCAATAACGTACAATAAAACAAAATATCTTTTGTTTCAAACACATATATTAAATGGTGTTGGTAAAGACGAAGAAGCTCTTGAATCTATCAATAAAGCTATTGATCTCATTCCAACCCTAAATTCTTTACTTATTAGAAAATCGTACTATTTAATTAATTCTGAAAAAGAATCTGAAGCTTTAGCTTTAATTGATGAATTATCTGAAAGTAGACCTACTATTAAAAAACATCTCTTATTACAAAAATCATATATTCTTGTTCATCTAAAGCAATATGAAGAAGCCTTAACTGTTGTAGAAAAAGGAATAAAGTTAGATCCGAAAGATATGAGTTTTCTCAACAATAAAACAATAATATTAGGGTATTTGGGTAGAAGAAAAGAAGCTATTGAAGCTGCAGAGGAATTAATAAGTCGTTTTCCTAAGAACGGAAACTGTTTTGATACATATGGTGAAATATTAATGGCTTTAGGAGATTATGAGAATGCAATTGAAAAATTGAAGGAAGCTTTAGAGTTAGAACCTACTGGATGGTATGCATTTCATACATGCTTAAAAATGGGTGCTTGTTATAAGGAACTTGGAAAATTAGAAAGAGCACTCGAATATTATGAAAAAGCAAGAAAAATTACAGAGAAGATGCATCCGCGTGAAAGTAGAAATAGTTTGCAAAAGGCAGAGAAACTAATTTCTGAGATTATGGTGTTACTAGGAGAATCGAAAAACCCTGAATAATTTAAATAAAAAGATGTGATCTTTATGGATTACAGATATGTAAAAGCGTTCGAATTTAACTTTAACTTTGGAACACTTTTATCAGTGGATTTCAGTTCAAGTAATGAAGATTCAGATTTGATCAATCTTACTGAAGAAATATTTTATGAAATTAGAGATTGCATTAATATTCGAGGATTACCCAGTTTAATATGGTTCAAAGGGATAAATGAAACAATTAATCCTTCAAATTTTATTTTAATTACAAAAATGATAAAGGCAGTATATCCAGATCAAAAAATTGGCATTTATCTAAATTGCGGAATTTTTCAGGATGAAAACTTTCGAAACGTATTTTGTGAATGCGATTTGGTTGCTATCAATCTCAATACCGTCGATAACTTACATTTTTCAAAGATTAATAAATGCTCTGAATCTATAAAGTCCAAGGATGTATTAGAAGGAATCATAGAATTTAGTAAAAATTTCAAGGGTAAACTGGGGATTTATACAATGTTTTTACGTGGTATTAACGACAATGTAAAAGACGTGGAGAAACTAAAAGAATTCTTATTAAAAGTCATACCAGATTATTATTCTGTGAGTAATTACACTTTAGATGGTTTTAAACCTGTCACAAAAAGATTTAAAGAAGAAATTAAAGAAGTCCTGGATAAACTCCCTTTTGACGTAATTTATATGTTCTAAAACAATTATTTTATTTTTTCTTTTTTTTCCAAATAACCAAAAAGTTGGTTACAAAAAGAGATGCTATTATGTCAGATTTTGGAGCCATAATGACATAAAATAATGAAAGGAAGTAAATGTACTTTACTTCACTTAGTTGAAATCAAAACACTTATGTCTTTAAATACTTAGTATGTTTATTATAAATTAAGTTTAAAAATTAAACTTAATATAATTAGTATATCTGGTGGAAAAACTAAATTAAATTGAAGGTGAAAAATGAAAATGGTAAGTATGTTTGTGAAAATGATAATGAAGAAGATGGAAGTACAAATGGATGAAATCTTCGATATGAAGAATGTAAAAGAATTTAGAGTAGAATTTGATAAAATGTTTTCAAAAATGAAGACTGAAAAAGGTATTACCACCGAAGAAATTCAAATAGGAAATATTCCTGCAGAATTTTATTCGAATTCAAAAGAATCAAATTCTAGAGTCATGCTATATTTGCACGGCGGAGGATATTTTAGCGGATCAATTATCTCTTACAGAAGGTTTGTATCGATATTATGTAAAAAATTACATCTTAATGCATACATTATAAATTACCGACTTGCTCCAGAAGATCCATACCCCGCCGCTTTAGATGACGCATTTTTTACATATAAATGGTTATTGGAAGAAAAATCTATTCCAGCAGAAAATATAATCATTATGGGTGATTCTGCAGGAGCAGGATTAACTCTAGCCTTACTTCATCGAATTGGAATACGAAATTTACCTCAACCAAAAGCAGCTATATGTTTGTCACCCTGGACTGACCTGACCTTAACAAGTGAAACTATTAAGACCAAGGTTGATGAAGACGTTTTCTTTAATTTGAAAAATTTGGAAACTAGTGCTATAGCTTATCTAGGAACTGAGTCTCCAGAAAATCCAGAAATCTCGCCCATTTTTGCTGACTTTAATGGATTTCCTCCAATATTTCTACAAGTGGGGACAAGAGAAATGTTACTCAATGATTCTTTAATTATTGCAGAAAAAATGAAAGAACAGGGAGTTTCCGTAACTGTTGATGTGTGGGAAGGAATGTTTCATGCGTTTCTTATCTTTAGCGCGATTCCAATAATTGGAAAACTAACACCTGAATTCAAACATGCGTTGAAAAATGTGAAGATGTTCGTAGATAGTCTTTGAAAATATTAATTTGGTTGGTGATAAATGTGTTAAAAATTAAGTATAACCGAAAAGAAACTTATTTAAATTATGTAAATATTTGGTATCACAGAAATGAGTTGAGAGTTTATGAAGATTGATGGTTTGAGAAAAGAACTTTCCATTGTATGGAAAGAGATGGGTGAACAAATACCTTTAATGCGTGAGGCGGTTGTGAAGGGACTTAAAAAAGATTTCGAAACTTTTGTGCATGATGATGCTCATATACAAACAGAGTTAAATTTTCTCAATGATGCACTAAATTTTTTGCAAAAAAAATGGACAATGGATCTAATATATATCATCAGAA
>JBHLLJ010000136.1:0-8811 GCA_048885705.1 Candidatus Hermodarchaeota archaeon
TGGCTTTTTTATATTGCCGGTTTATTATATCACTTCATATCCTCTAGCCTATTTGGTTTTTATGATTTGTGGAGTAACTTTAATTGTTTTTTCTTGTATCTTCACTTTAGAAAGTATTTTAGAAAAAAAAATTTCTTATCGGATAAGTTCTATCTTAAAGATCGGTATTGTATTTCAGCTAATTGCTTTTCTTATCAGTGGTGGATGAATGATTGAGAAACTATTCTCACTCAAATGGTACTCCAACTGGAGATATTTCATAGTATGTATGGATTATCATAGTTGGAATCGTCATATTATCAATTGTTTCAGTAATAATTAAATAGCAATATTTTAGGAAGAAAGCGAGAGTCCAAGACTAAAATAATTGATAAAATTTTTAAGATAAATATGCTAAATAACTTTATATGAAATTATTACGTACTCCAGATGAAAGATTTGAAAATTTACCGAATTTTCCATTCAAACCTAATTACATAGAAAATGATGATATCAGAATTCATTATATTGATGAAGGTAATGAAGATACTGAAACAATTCTTCTTATGCATGGAGAACCTTCATGGTCTTTTTTATATAGGCATATGATACCAATTCTAGTAAAAGCAGGATATAGAACTATTGCACCAGATTTAGTAGGGTTTGGACGTTCTGATAAACCAACTGAAAAAAGCGACCACACATACCGTAGGCATGTGGAATGGATGTCAAAAGTGGTAAATATGCTTGATCTCACAGGAATTACCTTATTTTGTCAAGATTGGGGTTCATTAATAGGTTTAAGAGTTGCTATCGAAAATCAAGAACGTTTTAATAGAATAGTATTATCGAATGGAGGATTGCCCACAGGAGAACAGAAAGTAAATAAATCGTTTTTGGAATGGCAACATTTCTCTAGAACAGCAACAAAATTTAATGTTGGAAGGATTATACAATCAGCTACAGTTACAAAGTTGCCCAAAAAGGTAATCAATGCATACAATGCTCCGTTTCCGGATGATTCCTTTAAAGCGGGAGCTAGAATTATGCCTTCATTGGTTCCAACTTCTAAAGATGATCCAGAGCATGTGGCAAATAAAGATGCGTGGGAGCAGTTTTATCAATGGAAAAAACCATTTTTAACAGCGTTCTCTGATAAAGATCCTATTACAAGAGGGGCATACAGACATTGGCAAGAAAAAGTACCAGGTGCTCAAGGACAAAATCATATTACTATAAAAGATGCTGGACACTTTGTCCAAGAAGATAAGGGACCTGAATTGGCTAAACTTATAATAGAATTTATTAAAAAAAATCCCTTATAATTACTGAGTGGTTTTTTTTGCTCTTTTAATTTCTTTTTTGAAAAATAAAACAAAACATTAAAATTTGGATAAGAAGAGAAAAACTATTTATGTGCTCAAATTATTGGAAACCAAATTTTAAATGAGTATGAAAAAATTATAAATTAATATGAAAAATTGGACTATATAAGAAATAAATAAAATAGACTGAATTAGTAATCATAATTCTCAACAACATAAATGATATAATATGAATATAAAAAGGCATGCAGGTCATGAAAGAGAAGCTCCAAAATCTCATTTATATCAAGTTTTATTACCAGTAGTATTTATTTTAATTTGGATTTTAGACACAAATATATTTGGATTTTCTACTTTTTTAAATAATTTTGTTCCTTTCTTACTTCGCCTTATTTTGTTTGCCATTGTGTTTGCAATTTCTCTAACATTTATTATGCTATCCCATCGTACTATATTTAAAACTCACCAACCATCCGATAAATTGATCACCGACGGAATTCTTCGCTATGTGAGAAATCCAATGTATTTTGGAATATTATTAATATATATATCGTTTCTATTTTTATCTATTTCGTTAATTGGAATTGGTATATTTGTCATCGTGTTCTTGGTATATAACTGGATGGTTAATTACGAGGAAAAGATTCTTGAAAGTATGTTTGGAGAGGAATATAAAGAATACAAAAATAGAGTACCAAAATGGATTCCAAATCCATTTAAAAGATATTAAAAATATAAGATGTTTTAATTAATTTTCTTTTTCAATTAAAAATTCCATATTTAAAATTGATTTAATGCTTTTTCTAATAATTTTTGATTAGATTCTGGATAATACTGGGAATAACTTAATATTTTCTCTTTAGAAATACCATCAAGCAACTTAGAGATCTCTATTACTATTTTATTTTCATTTATATGATTATATTCCCATAAATAAATTAGATCTAAAATCGTTTTTTCATGATCTGAGTATCTTATTTTATTTTTTATGATTCCAAATTCAAATAACGCATTTTTGAACCTTAAAACTCTAAAATCTTTTCCAAAAATCTTTATAGGCTCATTTTTTATTAATTGATCATTAATGATGTATAAAAATTCATCTTGATGACCATGTTCTACATGATTGAGATTCAATGCGGTATAAAGCCCAAAATACCAATTTTTTACCCGTTTAACTTTTAAACTTTTTGCAACGAGTTCTAAAAGGGAATATTTGATCTTTTTCCTTCTCATTTCATCAATAGATTTTACATAGTAAATATCTTCTAGGACGTTTACTAAATACCCCCGTGATATTAAATAATCACTGCTAGTGTTATAATTCAAGTACAATTTATCGCAATATTCTTTTATTTCTTCAGATGTAATGAATTTCTGATTATCCTTCCTTATTTGTTTTAAAACACGATTCATGAATCCAACTTCAAAATATAATTAAATTAGAAAAGAAGGGGAAAAAAATTTCATCCATAATTATATATAAGAAACCTAAATTTTTATGTCTTTTAGATTTCAGTAAAAGTTTTCTATAAAAAAGGAAAAAATTATAAAATATTTAAAATTGCTTTTTTAAACTTTAAAATTGGATGCTATAAAATCGATAAAAGTAATAAATCATAAAAAAAAGGTTTATACTTCATTTTAAGATATTTTAAACATAATTAACATTGAAAATTAATCTTCTTTATAAAATTCAAATCTTTTGGAATAAGTATATTGGATTTTCGATAAAAAATTTTAAGTAATTGAAATGATTCAAAAAGTAAAAAGGAAATTTAATACAGCTGAAAAAGTAGTTTTATGTACTGGAATTTTACTAATTATATTATCCTTTATTAGCGAACTTAATTTTCATTATTTACAAGCATTCAGACCTGAATTAGTCGATCCTAGTATTTTTTGGAGAGCAGAAGCGGCTGAAGTTTTTAATTCTATGAGTTTTCTTCTATTAGGTATATCTTTAATAATAATTGCTTATAGACTCTCAAAAAAAAGAATAACTTCAGAAAGAAATGAATAGAAATGTATTAAATCGTCTTAAAGAGGCCACATATGTATCCCATACATTATTATTATTAATGATCCGATTAAAGATATAGCAAATATTATTTTAACGATATTTCTGTATTTTAATACTCCTGAACTTTTGAAAAGGACATAAAAAAGTGGGATGAGCATCCATGGTATAAAACCTAAAAATAAACCTATAACAGGGATTAATACTAAAAAGAGATACATAAATATTAGCATTCCAATGATGATAAAAATCCAAGGTAATGCAAGTGGATCCAAATTTAAATTTTCTCTTTTAAAGCTTTTTTTAATTTCTTCTCCTTTTTTACGTAAATCTAATTTTTTTCCTCCTAATCTACGGTATGTAAAAAAAATCGCAATAGAAAATGATATTGCAATAAGGATTATTCCAATAATTAATATAATGTTATCTGATATTCCAATTATTTCACAAATACTTGCATTTGGATATCCTGTATATAGCCAAATCGTGGGTGGGATAAGTTCCTTATAACTTTTGGGTACAGTAAAAGTGTAAAATGCCATTATACCTCCTAAAATTGCCCATAACAGGAACATCCACATTGGAGGATGAGGAATTACTATTGGGGAGCCAAATCCACTTGTCCAGAAACTGTCCAAACTAATCGTTCCCATCCCAACTCTAAGAGCCCACCATGACCAATCATAAATCAACCAATGAGCACACCAGAAACCTGAAATTAACGCTATTGCTTGATATCCACTAACTTTATTAGATTGTACTACTAACACCATGACAATAACATAAAGAGTAAGAATGCTAAAATAGGCTATATCAGTATGAAAAAAAAATGATGGTATCCCTGTATTTTCTGAAATACCTACTTTGGCAATTCCTAATAGATATACAATAGATGAAATAAACGCAAATCCTAGAGTTATAAAAATTGTCCATCTCCAATTGAAATCTCTTAAACGTCTAGCAGGTAATTGCCCTGTTTTTTTCATATATTCATTTCTTAAATCTTTAAGATTATTTTCAAGGATTTTAATTTGAGTTTCTAATTCATTGATCGAAAATTCTTTAATTTTTGACAAAACCAATCACTCTTGTTTTTGATTTCATATATAATGTAAATTCTATGAACGTATTTTTAAATTTTTTTATTCTAGAGCGAAATGCTAGCTTCAGAAGTATATTATTCATATTATTTACTATTTTTTGAAAGTATCTCACTAAAAACATTTATATACTAAACCAAATTAAATTCTATTGAAAGAAGCGACATAACCGTTAAGAAAGAGGTGCAAGAATTATTATGTATAATAACCCAGAAGAACCTATCTCGGAGTATGAAGAAACAATTAATAAGTTAACAGAACAAATTACAGAATTATTTTCCAAAATTCATTATTATCAAGCTCTTATTGCTGAAAAGGATTATAAAATAACACAATTAACTAATGAAAATTTTCAATTAAAAGCACAATCTCATAACTTATCCTATGATTTAAATCCAACTCCACCCCCCAGTCAGGAATCTTATACTCCTCCACCAATACCCAAACCACCAGAAAGATCATCAACAACTCAAATGAATCAAAGGTCTCCAAAAATTACGACTGATATAGATCAAAGAATTAATAAAAGACAATGTCCAAATTGCGGTGCGATGGGATTTGCTATAAGAGAAATTGATGATAAATCAAATATAATTAGCTATGTACCAAGACGTATCTATGCAAAAAAGAAATCTTGCACTAAATGTAGATTTGAATGGTAGAAAAAGCAAAAAAATTATTTTTTAATAAATGGAGTTAAATTACGAGGAAGAACCTCAAAATAATTCACCAGATCATAATTTTCTATTTTCTTTTTGGTCTTTTTTGGAAGGTTATCAAAACTTATACCACCTAATATTTTTTTAGTCTCTTCTTCATTAAATTCTGGTCCTTTTTCAGTCCAATTCTTAACATTTTTATTTGCAGGGCATACTTTTTGACAATGGAGACACCCTACTAGACAATTATGCCATGATGGATCAATCCAATTTGGAAAAGGAACTTCTGGGGGTTGCTCATTATGATATGTAAGACAAGTTTCAGCATGTAATAGAAAACGATCAGTTGGAATTGCTCCTGTGGGACATTTACGTGTACATGCTGAACATTCTTTACAGAGGTCCATCATTCTTAATTCCTGCCAATTATCCTCAGTAGTAGGAAAATCTGAATATAATGTTGTTAAGCGATGAAAACTACCCATTCCCGCTACATAAGTAATATTATTTCTTCCATACTCAGCTAATCCACTACGCACTGCTAGTGTTTTTTGAGGAAGACGTGCATATGCTACTTTATATCCTTTTGATTCTAAAATCTTACTTACAAAATCTATCATTTCATTAATAATTTTAAGACCATATAAATATGTAGGAGGTATAAGTAATGAGATCTCTTTTTTATTCCAATGAAACTTCGCTTCAAATTGAGGTACCGGAACTGAAATTATAAAAAGCGATGTGATTTCTGGAAATTCAACATCTTGTTCAAATTCAAAATAGGATTTGTATTCTTCATAGAATTTGGGATCTAAAAGATTTTGTTCACGAAAATTTTGAATTGTTTTTCTTAAATCCGGAAGATGCTTTGCAGACACTATTTTTCCTTTGTAACCTTTCGATTCTAAGCTATTATAAAAATTGTGCATAATTTTACTTTCATTTTTCATAATTATCCCTCTTATGAAATAGTCCAAAATTTTTTTTTAATTTATATCATTCATGATTTTTTAAACCTAATATCTTGAATCGTTTTGATTGAATTATAACGCAATTCTAGGGTCCTCTTTTATAGTGCAAAAAGCAATTATTGATTCCATATCTTTTATACCTGGCATTTTACTTATTTCCTTAGTAAGATCATGCAAAGCTAGATTATCTTTTACCTTCACTTTTATTAATATATCCCATTCACCGGCAATTTCGTGAACTTCCATCGCATTTTCATTTTTCGCTACTTCTTCTGCAAAATCGCAACAGTCAGTATTAATGTCAAGGTTAATTTTAATCCAAGCAGTGGTAGGTTTACCAACAGCTTCGGGAGATATTAAAGGAACAACCCCTTTAATAACACCGGAGTCTTTCATTTGTTTAATTCTTGAAAAAACAGTTGAAGCTGGTTTATGGATGACGTTTGCTAGTGTTTCATAAGTTTGACTTGCATCTTTTTGATATTCCTTTAAGATTCTCTTATCAAGTTTGTCAATCATTTTAATCTAGATATTATTTATATTTATTATATATATCTTAGGGATTATTCATTTTTTCCCTACGATTACTAGATGAGATGCATAATATTTAAAAGTATCGCTAGATATTATGTAATTATAAAATAAAATTCAAAAAATTGTATAAAAAATATTTTCAAGAAATGCTTGAGAATAATTTTACAAATGCTCAGTGGAGTGTATTTAGTGTGACTGATATTAAAGATGAGCTTTTAGCCCCATGTGGGTTATATTGTGGTGTTTGCAGAATTTATCTTGCCCATAAAGATAATAATGTAGAATTTAAGAAAGAAATATTACCTACTCTTAATTCTTTTGGTGTCGAGAAAATTGATGATATTGTTTGCACAGGCTGTTTGTCTAATGATATGGTCTTTAATTTCTGCCGAACATGTCCTATTAAGGATTGTATAAAGAATAAAGAAATTAATGGTTGTTACTTATGTGAAGAGTTCCCCTGTAAAATTATAAGAAATTGGCCAGATTCATTAGAGAAAAATATTATAATTCGTTCTACTCATTCTAGACAGAAACTTGGAACTGAATTGTGGGTTAAAGCGGAAGAAAAGCGATATAAGTGCCCCAAATGCGAAAATCCATTATTCCATGGAGCTAAAAAATGTCAAATATGCGATTTAGAGGTAGATTTAGATTGAAAATTAATTTGAATAAATAATGATCATAGAAAAATAGTATTAGACAAATCTGTAACTTTAAATAATAACAAAACCTATTTCTCTTTACCGTAAATCCAATAAAATTTAAAGAAAAGGTAAAATAAAATGGTTCTTGCAGTAGCAAAAGTCGTTTTTCCACATGCAAAATCAAGCAAGGTGGCAAAAAAGAATATTGAGATGCTTAAAAAGTATCCTGCTGATCCCTCCATTGGAGAAGGAATAGCACTTGGAGTAAAATCAACGATAGATGGGATGGAAGTTCTATTTGTAGCTGAGGCCAAAAAAGGTAAAGTCGAAGAGTATATGTCAAGAATGGCAAAACAATATCAAGAATATGCATTAGAGATAGATGGTTTTAAATATCAGATAGAAACTTATTTTAATGTAGCGGAAGCGTATGGAATTTTAGGTATGGAAGCTCCTCCAGAATAAAAAAATAATAATTTATTTTTTTTATATTTATGAGTTTAGCAAAATTTGCTACTTAGAGAGATTATAAACTCTTTTTATTTTTTGACATAAATTTTTAAAATTATATGATTTTTCATAAAAATCGATAATTCCATTTGATAATGCTTCTTCTCTTATAGAAGCATCAGCACTTATCATCAAAATTTTAAAAGATTTGTCCAAGTTTAGTATCAATTTTGAAGCTTCAATTCCATTGATTATGGGCATATGATAATCCATAAGAATAACATCGGGTCTAATAATAGAATTTGTTAATTTTTCAACAGCTTCTATTCCATTATTCGCCTTCCCAACTACTTTAAAACCATTGAATTTACACAGTAATGAATATAATCTTAATATATTTTTATCGTCATCTACTATGAATACATTAATCCTTGAATTTCTTTGCGTCATTGTTTACACCAGCTCCTATTAAATATTCCAAAATATAAGATTCAACCATGAATATAACTAGATTCCTCCAATATTTTGTAAATTTCAGCAATTTTTTTAGTTATATAGTGTGTGTGTTTTTTAGACACAATGTCTATTTTTATATTAATAAATATATATATTTAAATTTTTGGACGCTATATATAATTATTAGACAGGAAGTATATCAATTTTAAAAAATTAATAAAAGTATTATGAACAACCAGTCAATTGATAATTCTGAAGATTTAACTAAAAAGGAACGAAAGATTTTAAGAACTAGAAATATCATTTTAGATGCAGCAAAAAAAGCATTTTCTGAAAAAGGATTTGACTTTGTTACAATGGAAGAAATTGCTGATTTATCTGCATTAAGTAGAGCAACTTTATATAACTATTTTAGCACCAAAGAAGAAATTTATTTCACTATTGGAATATCAAAATTAGAAGGTTGGTTTGAGCAGTATGAATCGTTAGACTCCACTAAATACTCAGGTGCCCAAATGATATTGTTTTTAACTGAAAATTTGGTAAGAGATCTTTTGGAATCCCCAATTTATATTAAATTACTAAGAAGGTTCTTTTATAGAAGTAAGGAATTGAATATTCCTATTCAAGAAAAATTTTATGATGTAATGATTGAGAATAAAGAAATCCA
>JBHLLJ010000137.1:0-8703 GCA_048885705.1 Candidatus Hermodarchaeota archaeon
TATTATATTTGATTACTTATTTTGTATCGGGATTTTGTGGCACTTTATTACATGCTTTAAGTACATTAATTTGGCCTCCATTATCAACTATTCCTTCTTTAGGAGCTTCTGGTGCAATATTTGGTTTAATGGGTGTCTACTTAATTCTATATTCTGAAAATAGATTTTATTTACCCTCCGCTACAGGTACTTCAATGCGAAAAGTAAGTGCGGGGTATTTTATACTGACCTATTTTATAGCTGAATTATCATATGCTCTATATTCGTTGATTGACCCATTTGGAGCTGGTTCAACAGCTCATTTCGCTCATGTGGGAGGTTTTATAGGAGGTGCCATTATTGCTGGGATATATAAAGGGATAAAAGGCACATCTTATAAAAAGAAAAAACCCTAATTTTTTCCATTTTTTATTTTTCTTATTTCATAAAATTTTTTCAATAATGCGCAATTTAAAACATTAATAATGTAAACTCTAAAGTACTATTAGTGATAAAAATGTTTACGCATATTATTGTAGTGGGAATGGGTTATGTTGGAATTCCTATGGCAACATTACTTGCAGATGTAGATGATTTCTATGTGACAGGAATCCAACGTAGATCTCAGCGATCAGGGTGGAAAATCGACTGGCTTAATCAGGGAAAGAATCCATTTGAAGGAGAAGAACCAGGATTAGATGAACTAATTGCTAAGGTGGTTAAAAATGGAAAATTCAAAGTAACTGATAATTATGAGGAGGTAGCTAACGCAGATTATATACTAATTGATGTTCAGACTCCCGTAGATTTAGATTCTAAAATACCTAGATATGAATCATTAAAACAAGTTTCGAAATCAATAGCACCACATTTGAAGAAAGGGGTTACAGTGATTATAGAATCAACCGTCGCACCAGGTACAACTGATAATATAATTAAACCGATATTGGAAGAATGGAGCGGCTTAAAAAGAGGACAGGACTTCTATTTAGTTTTTTCATTTGAACGTGTTATGCCAGGGAAATTGTTAGAATATATAACGGATATGGAAAGAGTAATTGGGGGAGGATGTAATGAAGCTAATGAAAGGGCTAAATTCTTATATGGAAAAGTGGTAAAAAAGGAATTGCAAGTTACTGATACACTTACAGCAGAATTGACAAAATGTATAGAAAATACTTATAGAGACGTAAATATTGCTTTTTCAAATGAAATGGCTCTATTATGTGAAGACTTTAATAGAAATATATTTGAAATCATCGAATTGATCAATCGTAGACATGATAGGATGATGCATTATCCTGGTAGTGGTGTAGGTGGTCATTGTCTAACAAAGGATCCTCATCTACTCGTATATGGACATCGTACATATACAGATCATAAACATAATTCAGATATTTTGTTAAAAGCAAGAGATATGAATGACTTTATGCCAAGACATATGGTTGAATTAATGGAAGATGTATTTAGAGAATCCCGTAGGTTAGTAGATAACATTAAGATTGTTCTTTTGGGGGTTTCATATAAAGCCAATACAGATGATACGCGAAATACACCAACAGAAAATATAATTAATGTGTTAAAAGCTAGATACCATTCTCATAATATTGTATTCATTGCCCATGATCCATATGTTAAAGAGAGAAACTACAGGAAAACAGATTTAACTAATGATTTCGATAAAGCTGTTTCTGGAGCAGATGTTCTTATGTTTGCAACAAATCATAAGGAATATTATAATATTGATCTGGATGATTTAAAAAAGAAAGTAAGAACGCCAATTATTATTGATGGTAGAAATATTTTTAATAAGAAAATAGTTGAAGAAAAAGGCTTCATTTATCGTAAAGTAGGAGAGGGGCCCCTAAAACCTTAAAAAATGTAAAAAGATAAAAGATAATATCTATATCTCAGAATTCTTGCGGAATTCAAAATTAAATCCTACAATTTTATGATTTAATCTTTGAGATTTTTTGATTAAGTTTTATTTTCTTCTTGTTCTCTAAGTTTTTGCAATTTTAGAGCTCTCCTATACCACATATTAATCATTCCTCAACTAGTATTATAGCAATCATCATCAAAATCGAGATCCAAATAATCTTCTTGATCATCCATTATTTTGTAATCACCTAAGTTCTGAATTTCTCAAAAGAATTGCGAGATATTAAAGTGGTGTTTATTAAAAAAAAAAAATCAATAGCGAGAAAGAATTTTTTATAATTCCTTAAAAGGTATTTTTAATTTCCAATAAAAGGGAATAAAATTTTATATTTTAATCTCGAATTCTGTGCTGAATTCTTAAGAATAGATCCTAGCTTTTTCGATCTTATTCCTGAGATTTAATTATTTAATTTTTGTTTTTTTCTTTGTCGTCTTTTTTTTATACCTCTAATGCATGCTATAATACCATCAACAATACCTCAGCCAGTACAATGAATTTCATCATTGTTTGAGTCTGATATTTCACTGTCCAATTTATTTTTCCATTGCGACATAATTTTCTAAACATTAAGCATTTTTTAGATAAGAAAACAAATAAGGGAATAAATATGTTGTTATTATAGTTTTAAATCTAATTACCATAAATTTTTAAAAACAAAATCTAATTTTTATTTAATTTAAAAATTTCAGAAAAGTGATTTAATTGCTATTTCAATATTGGGTTGCAATCCAAGGATTTTTTAATTGGGTTGCAGAGTCTGCAGCAATAATGATGGTTTTAAGTGGAGCAATGGCCATAACCTGGCTAGGTTATGAAAGGAAGCGGAGAGGATCTTTTACCAAAAGGAAGGCAGAAGTAGAAAAATTTGATATTACTAAATTTTTACGTGGAATGTCATATTTAGGTTTGATACTTGGTGTTTTTGTTATTTGGAGCGGTGTAATGGGATTAATATTAGATATCCCTCCAAGCCGTCAATATGGCATTGTTTCTGGAGATGAAGCCAACCATTTTGCTTGTATATTTTTGATTGTAATTGGAATTGCTATGTTCTTCAAGCCGATCTCAGACTTACCACTCTCTAGCATTCTAGGACTTATTGCAGGAGCAGTTACTACTTTTATCCTTGCAATAGTTATACCCGATTCTGTTACCAACTTACTTGGAACGAGTATAGTAAAATGGGCGCTTGTGATAATATTTATTATAGTCACTATTGTGGTGGGACTAACAGCGAAGTTTTATATTGGTACACTTCAAAAAATATCAAAGTTCCTATCTTGGCCGCCAATTGCCTTTATAATCATGGTGTTCTGTTTTGTTCAGGGCTTCTGTTTATGGTTCGGTGGTTTTAGTATCTTTGAAAACCTTCTCTAATATCAAACTATAACTTTTTTTTATTATTCCTTTTCATTTTGAAATAAGCTATTTTTCATTATTTTATTAAAGGTTAGATTTTTATTAAGCTTAATAATGCGAATTATGGTTAAAAATGGCTGGTATAAAAGAATTAAAAGAAGAAGTTTCTGACATGCGTAAAAGCATAGAAAAGTTAACAGAAGAATTGCATGAAACTAATTTAGCAATAAGAGAATCCTTAAAGATAACTTCAGAAGCTATTAAAGATGCGAGTGAAAAGTTTTCACAAGCATTAGAAGTCGCTATGGAGCGGATGTCAGATTTGACAATTCAAATGAATATTAGAGATACGATTCTAAAGAGTCTTGGGATTGATGGAATGATTCCAGATTTTCTAAAGAAAAAGAAATAAGACTTAAAATTTTTGTTGTCCTTCCCACCTTTTAGTAACAAAATAAAGGACAACAAGCGAAGTAATATACACTATAGTAATTATTAACCATAAGTACATTTCATTAAGATCATTATCTATTGCTCCCATGATAGTTTTATAAATGAAAAAGATGCTAAATAGTGCTAAAAGGCGAATAGCAGATTTTACTTTATCCATGATGCTTTACAAATTTTTATTTAATATTTAAAATATTATAATACTTAAAATTAAAAGTATAATAAAGTATAATTATAAACTTATACTGGATAAGAAAATGTCTGAAAGAACTCCTCCTATTTGTTATAGTTGTGGCACTAGTTGCCAAAATGATATGGAAAATACTCATTATTGTATATGCGACATTGCTATTTGCCATGGGTGTATTAATTCTGTTAAGAAAAATGATAGTACCTGGATTTGCCCACATTGTAAAGAAGAGAATGATGTGGAAAAAAGCTTACTGTTTCGATCAACATAATTCTTGATAAGAAAGAAATTTTCTTAAAACCAAACTAATTTTATAATTAATGGCCAATGATGAAAAAATTTTCATAATGATTTCTACATGATAAAATTGAGGAAGACTGAGGCTCAAACCAACGCTTTAAAAACTTAAAAAGATAAATAAATCTTCATTATTTCATATATTTAAAGTTAATAAAATTTTTGGATTTAATATGCAAGATAATATTATCTCAAAAGTCGTAGAATTAGAAAATTGTAATAAAGACACGCTTATACAAGCTATCTATACGCCGGAATTTTGGATAATGATAAACCCCTCAAAATCTATGGAAGCTAAATTCACAGCTCCAAATGTATTATATACTAAAATAGTTGACGAAATCATTAATATTAAAATTGAAATGGAAGGAGAATTAGTATTACAAGATAATGGAGAACAAGAAGGTGGGAAAGGCCGATTGATTGAAATGAATGTTCGGAACAATAAAGATGTTAGAGAATTAGAAGGTAGAATGCGGATAAAAGCAATTTCTAATAATAAAACGAAAATAGGAGTATTCATAAACAGTTTTAGATTGGGGAGTGATTTTCTGAATCTAATTGGAAGAAGCGCGGCAGAACTTACTTTAAGAACTAAAATTACTGAGATGTTAAGAAATTTAGAGAAATATGTGAAAACTAAACCTTTAGAAGATTTATTATAGTGTTGATATATAAGAGATTAATTAATATAATTACATTATATTTATTGAGTATTTTGAAAAACTAGGGTTAAAATATGAATATTTGGATCATGGAATCGGATAGTGGTATCACACTTGTTTACAAACCATATATGGATTTTCCTGTAAATGAAGATCTCGTTTCCGGATTATTAACAGCACTAAATCAATTTACTATCGTAGAATTTAAACAAGGAATAGAATCTATTGAAATGGGTGGCCTTAGATGGGTATATATAATGGATAAAGAGACGAATCTTCTATTTATAGGCGCTGATGCTAAAGATGTTACAGCAGAGATTCTTAGAGCACGATTAGATGTGATTCGGCAAACATTTATCGCACAATATGCGAGTAATAAGAATAGATGGGGGAGTAAATGGGCAGGAAACGTAGAGATCTATAAACCTTTTGAAAATGTAATTGATGAGTTCTATACTCAATGGAAACAAGCAGAACGTATTACTACAGTCGCTGAATTTTTTGATATAATAGGAATTTTTCAGCAAATATTAAACTTAATTATTAATGTAATAGAAGCTCATTTACCTGAAAAAAAGAAACAGATTATTTATGAAAGAATTGAGGATATGTTTAGACAATATTCAAGTCTAGAAATTGTTAAGAAAAATCCTGAGTTAAGTAAAATTACTTTTGTTAAAAATATTGGATTCAATATCATTGGTATCGATCCAATGAATAGTGACATGTATCTTGTCGAAAAACAAATTATAAATTTAATTAGAAGAATTGTTGAAATTCTTAAAACAGAAGAGGGCTATTATCCTAGTTTAAAATATTTCATTGAGGAGAATATTTTTGACTATCTATTATCAAACTTTAGCCTGTTGAATGATCTGAATTTATTCACATTTTTGCTCCAACTTTTTCTAATAAAGTGAATAAATTTCAATTTATTAGTTATTTTTATAATCATCAAAGCAGGATTCGACAAACCCATTGAAAATTTTGATGCTTTCCCCTTAAAAGTAAAATTGATTTAATTTAATTAGATTTATTAAACGCAATTTATTTACCTTATTAATTAACTTCGAATAATTAACTTCAAAAAATAATGGAACCCGTACTGCTAGTCATCATTTTCATTTTGTTTTTTTTTATCATACTCAGTTATTCTAAGTCGAATTTAGATTTTGTAGCAATTTCATTACTATGCTGTTTTATTGCTGCTACAATAACATTTGTTGTTGTAGGAACAACCATTGATACATTTATTTTATCTATAGAATGGGAAGCAATTATTATTATTCTAAGTATGAGTATTATAACTAAAATAGCTCAAGATTCAAATATATTAGAATTTGTGGCTGTAAAACTTTTTAAATTATCAAGAGGAGAGCAGAGAATTTTTTTTTGGCTTCTCTGCATAATTACTACTCTATTAGCAGCTATCATAAGTGATGTTGTTGTTGTATTGATTTTAGCTCCAATTGTGGTAAGACTTTGTCATTTTCTTAAGATTAGAGCCGGTACGTATCTCTTAGGAATGACAATTTGTATAAATATAGGATCAATTATAACTCCATTCTCAAGTGGAGAAAATATTATCATATCAACCGCTTTTCAACTTGATACATTATATTTCATCCAGTATTATTGGTTATTTTCTTTCTTTTTATTATTTATAACAATCTTTTTAATAGATAGATTTATTTTAAGAAAAGAACCAAAAATTGATGATCTTCAAAAGAAATTTGTTATAGATTTAATAGATACAGATATTATGGTAAAGAATAAGAAAATGTTTTATTTCAACAGCATTGCCATAATCATAACTATTATTTTATTTGCCGCTCTTCCACTACTATATTTAACAGCTGGAGTTTCTGCTCTAATTTTAGTTCTGGTAAATAGAAGCTATACGAAAAAACCTATGAGCGAATTATTAAAGGATATTGAATGGGAAATTATCTTTTTCTTTATTAGTCTATATGTTGTAATAGGATGCATGCTAGAAGCAGGATTCCAAGAAATATTTGTAGCAATTCCGTTTGAAACCTTTAATCCATTTCTAATATCATTTCTTTTGCTTATAATTATTAGCTTCATCTCTGGAGTTGTTGCTAATACTCCAACTGCCTTAATTTTCATTCCAATAGTCCAAACTCTGATTAGTGATTTTGGATCTGTACCTTTATTTTTTTCATTTATAATCGGAATTAATTTAGGAGGTAATTTTATACCTCAAGGAGCCGCTTGTGACATGATGACTTTAAAGATAGCTAGAGATTCGGGAGTAGAAAACATGAGTTATAAGCGTTTATTAAAGATGGGAGGATCTTTTGCATTGATACATTTAGGGTTTTCAATTATTTTTTTATTGATTCTTGTTCCAATCTTTGGATAGTAAGAATATAGATCATAAAAAAGAAAAAAGTAAATGGTAGATGCCTATAACCAACCTCTCAAGCGCATGGCTTCAATAACACGCTCAAGAGATATCATATATGCGCCCATACGGTTATGGGTGTTGAATATTTTAGCTTGTTCGACAGTGGAACGGTAAGCTCTTGTCATCACCCTATCCAATGCCTCGAAAACTTCTTTTTCTGTCCAGAAGTAGCGATAATATCCTTGTACCATTTCAAAATAGGATACAGTGACTCCACCAGCATTACAAAGGAAATCAGGGATTATAAGTACGCCTTTTTCAAACAAAGTTTGGTCTGCATCTGGTGTCGTAGGGCCGTTGGCCAGTTCCGCGATAATTTTAGTGTTAATATTATCAGCATTTTTCCTTGTTATAACATTCTCTAATGCTGCTGGCACTAAAACATCACATTCTAATTCTAGTAGTTCTTCATTTGATATTTCTTTAGTTCCTTTTAACCCTACCACTGAACGTGTTTTTTCTTTAAATTCCCCTGCAGCGTGAGGATCTAATCCATCTTTATTATATATACCTCCTCTTGAATCAGAAACTGCAATAATTTTGCACCCAAAATCGTCTTTAAGCAGTTTTGCTGCCCAAGATCCTGCATTCCCATATCCTTGAACTGCTATTGTTGCTCCATTTAAATCTAAACCAATATCTTTTGCTGCTTCTCTAATGGTATAGATTCCTCCTTGAGCAGTGGCAATGGATCGTCCTGCACTTCCTCCTAATGGTAATGGTTTTCCTGTGATAACTGAAGGTGCATGCCTACGAACTATACTTTCATACTCATCCATCATCCATGCCATGATCTGAGGATTAGTATAAACGTCTGGAGCAGGAACATCAATAGTAGGACCGATAAAGTCAGCAAGATGCCTAATGTAACTTCTAGCGAGAGTTTCAAGTTCCCGATTACTCATGACTCTTGGGTCACAAATAATTCCTCCCTTTGCTCCCCCTAAGGGGATATCAACACATGCAGTTTTCCAGGTCATCCAAGCTGACAATGCTTTAACAAGGGAAGCGCTCTCGTCAGGATGCCATCTTATTCCACCTTTCATAGGACCTCTTGCGGAGTTATATTGAGAGCGAAAACCTTTAAAAGTTTTTATTGTCCCATCGTCCATTTTCATTGTAATTTTAATCTCAACAAATCTTTCTGGTTCACTTAGAGCCTTGTAAATATCATCTCCATAATTAGCTAGCTTACAAGCATCAGAAAGTTGTTTCTGAGAGATTTTAAAAGGGTCTAGAATTTCACTCATCTTAAATTCACGTTTTTAATTTTACTTTGTAATGAATGTTGTTCAATTTTAATATCAAAGAACACAATTTTTCTGAAGAAATTTTATATTTCTATTTAATTAAATTGAATGATAATTAATTAAATAAAATAATAGAAATT
>JBHLLJ010000138.1:0-8597 GCA_048885705.1 Candidatus Hermodarchaeota archaeon
CTTGTTAATTGATCCATTTCACCATATGTGAATTCCCTTCCAAAGTAATCAAATGCTACTTTATGGGCATAATCTTTCGCGCCCGCTTCAAATACATCAATTAAAGATTTATCTTCAGGGATTTCTACTTCAAGAGTCATCCCATCGGGTAAATAGTCCTTCCAAATTCGTTTTTCAATATAATCTGGTAGTTCCATTTTTAAATCCACTTATATAATATCACATGTTTAATTAATGAATTCAATATCAAAATTAAAAGTTTCAATTGTCCATTTCTTAGATTTATCTTTACAAATGATTTTTTAATGATTTATTACTATACATTCAAGTATCTTTGAAAAACTCAAAATAAAATTTCTAATTTTAATTTAAAGGTTTAAGATTTTGAAGTCACAAGAGGAATTAGGTGTAGCAGTTCCCGCAAATAAACCATTAGTTGTCAGAACTATCAAACAAGTAACAAAAGAACAACGTGAATATGTACTTAAAAAAACTGAATACAGCATGTTTTCCTTTCCTGCAGATTTAATTTTTGTAGACTTTTTATCTGATTCCGGCTCTGGAACGATGACGGATTTTCAATGGGCTGCTCTTTTTCATGGAGATGAATCTTATGCCCGAAATAAAGGTTATTATGTTCTCTTAGAGGCGATAAGAGACACATTTGAACGAGGGGATAATCCTAAAAAGTCAATAGATCTAATACTTTCAGGTGAAACCAATGTAAAAAAACTCATAGATGAGCTTTATATAACATCATATGAAGGAGGTTTTGTAAATGGGGGCCAATATCAATTAATACGTCCAAATGCTTTTATTGTTCCACAAGGAAGGTGTGCTGAACATCTCCTATTCTCAACTATCGCACCTATACTAAAAGAAAAAAAAGATATTACATATTACATTCCAAATAATGGGCATTTTGATACAACAGAGGCAAATATAGTTGCTAATGGTATTGTAGCGGTTAATTTATTCTCAAAAAGTTTATTTGATGATTTCCCTTATGATGAAATGGATAAAAGAAATCCTTTTAAAGGTAATATGGATATCGAAGGACTTGAAAACCTAATCCAGGAAAAAGGCATAGAAGCAATTCCATTGATTTACATAACAATTACAAACAATACCGCTGCAGGTCAACCAGTGTCAATGAAAAACATTAAAGAAGTCCATAAAATTGCCGAAAAATATGAGATACCTCTGTTCTTTGACGCCTGTCGTTTCAGTGAAAATGCGAATTTCATAAAAGAATTTGAAGAAGGATATAAGAATCGTTCAATTCAAAGAATTGTCAAAGAAATGTTTTCTTATGTTGACGGATTCACTATTAGCTTCAAAAAAGACGGATTAGCTAACATGGGTGGTGGTTTTTTCTTTAGAGACAAAGGTCTTTTTCATGAAAAGTTTTCCATCAACCAAGATATTGGTATTAGACTAAAAGAAAGACAGATATTAACCTTCGGAAATGATTCTTATGGTGGAATGAGTGGTAGAGATATAATGGCTTTAGCAGCGGGTCTTTACGAAGTAATAAAAGAACCTTATTTAAATGAACGAAAAAATCAAGTAAGAGAATTTGCAAAAAAACTTGCTCAAAATGGTATACCTGTTATACTGCCTGCTGGTGGTCATGCTGTTTACATTAATATGAACAAATTTTTCGAGGGAACAGATATGAAAATAGATGATTTTGGAGGTGTTGGATTTACTATTGAACTTTTAAGACATTATGGTATAAGAGCTGTAGAATTAGGTCCTTTTGCATTTGAATGGGATAAGAAAACACCTGAGCAACGAAAAGGAATTTTAAATCTAGTACGTTTTGCAATGCCTCGAAATGTATATAGTACATCTCATATTGATTATGCTGTAGCAGCAATCACAGAACTCTATAAAAATAAAGAATCTATTCCGAAAGTAAAAATTTCTCGAGGCGCAGAACTAAGATTAAGACATTTTCAAACAGGCCTTCAGCCAATTTATAATAGATAGAGATAAAAATTGTATAAAAAAAATTAGATATCTAACATTCTTAATTTTTGAGAAATATCCTTTCTTCTGAGAATTTTCATGAAATCATCTTTTCTTTGTTGAAGTCTAGTTAGGAAGGAATCAAGTTTATCAAAATTATTAAAAAAGTATTCTTTTCCTTCAGCGATAATTTTAACTCCCTTCCTTTCATTTTGGAGAATTGCATAAATTCCCCCTACTTCTGAATCGTGCTTAATAAATACTTTTTCTGCTTCAGGATATTTCTCATTTCCTTTTTTTGCCCAGAAATTATTTTTTAATAAATATGATCGATACATACTCATTTTGCAACACACAACCTTTATTGTTTAATTACGATGAGTCATCGAGATATGCTTAATCATATGCTCATTATGACCATCGACATATAGCTCCTAGTATTATAAACTTCAAGTCGATTATAACACCGTGTAATATGCAAGGAACATATCACGCAGATATTATACCGCTTTAACTTTATACTACACAAGAAACTTAGTTACTAAAAATACTTATAAATCATTAAGTAAAAAACCCAGAACTATTTACTAAATTCTTTTTACTTGGGGTCAGAGCTAAAAAACTTCAAGTGGAAAATTAAATCATATGATTTGAAATTAGGTAGGTTTGTTTATAATAACATCTATTCTAAAAAGCCAAAAAAATTAAGAAAAAATATTAAAAAAATCTTTTAGTTTAAGGATATTTATCATTTAAGCTCTTTATGAAGTCTTCTAATTCTTTCATCGTAAATTTCTTAGGATCATAAGCAACTTTCCCACACTCATCTTCCATATCCAAACATGATTTAATATATGCTTTATTCATAATTCGTAACATTGTCTTGGTAAAGAAGCTAAATTCTTTCTGATATTTTGCAATTTGCTTCGCAAAATTAAGAGTTTCATTATCAAGTTCCTCTAGTGGAAAGATACGGGTTGGAACGTTGACATTTTTTAGTTCATCTAAACCGATTTTGTCGGTTGTAAAGAGCAAATTCTTGGCGTAAGTTAGTCCAAATGCTAATAAAGGTAAAAGAGTTGCCCCAGTTTGAGGAAAAGCAGAAATTGCAAGTTCTGGCAATCTTAAATATAATTCATCCTTAGGTCTATCAGCAAAAATTTTCAAATCAGATGCTAAAATAATCATAAAGCCAAAACCAATCGCAATACCTTGAACTTGGGTAATTATTGTCTTCTTCATAAGAATTATAGTCTCATTAACTTTTCTACCCCATTCAGTTATCTGTTTTACATTTTCAGGGGCACCTTGAATTTCTTTAAGATCGTAACCAGCTGAAAAGAACCTATTTCCTGTACTCTTTATGATAATGCATTCAACCTTTTCATCTTCATCTGCTTTTATCAAATTTTGATATATCAACTTCAACATCGAAATACTACATGAATTTGCTTTATCTGGTCTGTTAATTGTTATTGTGGCTATTCGCCCTTTCGCTTCATATATAATCAAATCTTGATCACTCATAATATCTCTAACACTAAATTTAATTTAAAACATATTAAATTTAAAAACCAGATTTATGGCGAGAATAATGAGTATTTTACATAAACAATAACTTTTAATTTAAAAATTTCTAACCTATTACTAACTGAAAAATTACATTATATCGCAAATTAATTTCGAAGTAAGGACATGAATTTAAAAACAGTTAAAAAGTCCCTATTTGTTATTTTAGTTATCTCTCTGATATCAATTTCATCCACATCCAATTCATTAGGTTTAAATTATAGTTATGGAGTTAAAGAAGGAGAAGAGCATATATGGACTGTTATGGTGGGTAATTCTGCTATCTTGTTAAGCCAAGGTTCTAAATTTAGAGTAATAATCGAAGAAAATTATAATGGAACTTGGATTGAAGACACTACCACTTACACTGGGACAATATTAAATTATTCAATCGAAGTTTATAGTACTTTTTACACATCTCCTCAATGGGATATAATATTTAATGGAAGTGCTATTTTTTTCAATCAGACAGCAAGAGATTTGTTCACTGCATTTACAACTGATTGGCATTTTGCACTTTTTGGTGTGTTATTTTTTATACCAATCCCATTAAATCTTACATGGGTTGGGAATTATTTGAATCGAACATCTTTATTATTGTTTGAGGATTATTCTATCAATGGAAATACTTTAACAATGCAAAATGTTACTTCAAATATTAACTTCGCATTCAGCTTTAACGAGAATGGTACATTAACCGAATATAAAGTAAGTCAAGCAGAATCAATTGGTTATCATATAAAATATGGTGATATACCAATAACTAATCAAATTCCTTTTGGC
Source organism: Candidatus Hermodarchaeota archaeon (assembly GCA_048885705.1). Lineage (GTDB taxonomy): Archaea > Asgardarchaeota > Lokiarchaeia > Sigyniarchaeales > SOKP01 > Loki-b32. The sequence goes on from JBHLLJ010000138.1 coordinate 4,327, forward strand.
AATTACTATCTTATCTTTATTCCTTCTACAATTATATTAATTATTACTATTAATCGCGCTAAAATTAAAAAGAAGAATAGTATTTAGAAATTTGATTTTTATTTTTTCTTATTATAAAATTAATTTTTAATAAATAAAGCAGGATAAGTAGTTCTTTTGTAAATCTAGATATGTAGGTATTATTAGTGTTTTAATTATTTGTATATTAAATCATACTTATAATTTCAAACATATATGAATACTAACGTACAAAAAAGTTAACAAAATATACAAAATTGAAAAAAGGAATTGTAAAAATTAATGGTTTCGAAAATAATTATGTTGAAAAAGTGATTTATTTCGAACATTAAAAGTCAATTCATTTATGTTAGTATTATCATAACGGAAAACATCTGAAATAATTGGATTCAAATATATTAATGGATAAATATATTATTGTAATTGCAAGGGAGAAATGTGTATTTTCAGCACATAAGGGTTGAGGTGGTATAGGCTAAAATTGATCTCAGAAGTAGAGTTTTTTGGTGAAATTTTTGAGGATTTTTTAGGTTTAGACAATAGACTTTACGAAAATGATTTATGGAGATCTCTTTCTATCATAAAGTTAATGCACGCTTCAGATGGAATAACTGATAAAAAAATCGTGGAAGAAGGCCTAAACATAATCATAAATCTATATAATTTTAAAGAATGTGGTGCATTATTGGACTCTTATGAATTAGAAAGTCATCCTATTAATGAATTAGCAGGACCAGAAAAAACTCTACTTGGATCAATTTTGAAAGCTGAATTTATGTAAACTCTTTTTCAAATTCCCATACAGAATCTTGAATTGTATGAAGATTCTTTATAACTTTTCCAGAATCTTTTGCTTCCATTTCAGAAGCATCAAACATAGCTTTACCGATAGCTAGAGCTCTATTCTTTGTTTCCTCTATAATTCCCACGATATCTCCTTTTTTAATCGAGGGATCTATCTTAGTTATCCCTGGACGCATTACATCTGCACCATTCGCAACATATCGAATAGCTCCGAAATCTACAACAATAGTCTTAATCTCAATCTGATTGTTTAATAATAAGGTTAGAACTGGAATATATCCGTCCTTCGATTTCCATAACTTTAGTACATTATTGATTGCGAATAACGTATCTCCTGCTTCTGTTTCAATTACTTCAACATTACATTTTTTAGGAAATATCTGATCAACAAACTGTTGATCATATTGTTTTAAGATTTCTTCTTTTAAGGGATTTAATTCGGATTTTCGTATAAAATGCCGATGTTTAATCTTCATATACTAAAATAAAAATTTTAATTTTATAATTTTTAAAACAGACGCAATCTTATTTAAAATTAGAGATCTAATTGATATTAAGAATTCTATATAAATAAAAGAATATCTATCTCTCTAATATGAAAAAATGGGAAAAAACAATTGAATATATTAATCAAGAAGGTACAGCAATAGATAAATTAAGATTAAAAAATGCATTAGATATTTCTTATGAAAACCATGAACTAGAAAACATTCTCTTAGATTACCAATTTTCAAATGGATCTTGGGATTATAATTCATCTCAAGAGATAAAAGATCGTATTGGTTCATTAGGTGGTACTATTCATTGTTTACGATGGATTAGAGAGTTTCATCTTGAGAATTCACCAAGAATGATTCTCACTTTGTCCTTTTTAGAAAAAATACAAGAACAAGATGGGTCGTTTTATGAAACAGAGGCTAAACTTTCTCATTCACCTCAAAGATGGCTCCAAGAGGAGACTATTATTGATAGATTTTATTTTACCGCAGCAGTTCCGATGAGGCTCTTTTCTTTAAACTATAACAAAAATCCTGTGCTTGATCCTGCGATAAATTGGTTAAAAAGGAATTGGGATGATTGGAATATCGTTGCTGGAACATGGTATGGTGCTTGGGCTTTACTTTGTTTATATCCATATGAAATTGGGCTACCTGAATCTTTATTTAAACATTGTTATGATTATTCTTTGAATTGGATACCAAAACTTCCGTCTCAACCACTTACATGGCTATTAGATGCTTTAATGGCAGCAGGATATCCCTTTAACGATGAATTGCTAAAAAAAGGTATAAAATATTTGAAAAAATTACAAAATGATAATGGAATTTGGGAAGATAAAAAATATTCAACCACAGAAACTACTATCACTGCATTAAGAATCATTGCACTTTATGAAAAATCGAAATTGGATTAGCATTCTTTAAAACAATAATTAAATCATAAATCTAAAAAATCTTTTCACTTAATTTTAATTAATTAATAAGCATCTTTTCAATAGTATTTTTTATATCTTGACGAGTAAAGTTTTCAGTACTGCTGTTGTGATTATACCTCCAGAAGAAATATGGAATCCAATTCAAAAAATCCGCAAAAATTACGATCGTCAAATTAATCGCTGGATGCCCCATATAACATTATTATATCCTTTTAGACCCGAGAGTGAACATACTGCACTAGAACAAAAATTTTCTAGTTTTTGTAGCTCCATTGACGCTTTTAAAATACAATTAAAACAATTTAATTATTTTAATCATGGAAAACAAAGATATACCTTATGGCTTAATCCTGAACCAATTGAATTAATTATTAATTTACAATCAAAAGTTTTAGAAATTGTACCGGATTGTAATGACGTTAATAATCATAAAAATGGATATAGACCACATATGAGCGTAGGACAAATTCAAGGAAAAAAAAATCTCATAGATTTAATGAAGAACTTACAAAATAATTGGAATGAACTTCAATTTGTATTAAATGAAATCTTTTTTATCTCTCGTGAAAAAAATAAAACTTCAAAATTCGAAATAAAAAAACGAATACAACTTAAAAAATAATAATTAAAATTTTTATATTCGAATTTCATTTATTAATTAATTAAAAACTTAAAAATTTCAAAAAGGTACATAATTAAAATCATGACTGATGGTAAACAAGAAGGAGACATAGTATTTCAAGGGAAAACTGAGATGATATTTAAGATAATAGTGATCGGGGATCCCGCAGTTGGTAAAACTAGTCTTTTAACTAACTTCTGTGGCGAAAAATTTACTTATGAATATGTACCAACTGTAGGTGTAAATATCAGTAAGGAACCAGTCACAATCAAGGATGATATGGGCAAAGATATCACTATTAATCTCATGATCTGGGATATCGCAGGACAACCTCAATTTTACATGCTCCATAGACCATATTTCAATGGTGCTGATGGAATGATGTTAGTGTATGATATAACACGCTCAAGCTCCTTTTCAAACATAAACAATTGGTGGAGTACATCTGTGAAATATGGATTATCGTCAATTCCTCGCATATTAATTGGTAATAAGATAGATTTAAAGGATGAAAGGAAGATTATTTTGCCTATGGCTGAACATTTAAGCGAAAAATTAGCAGCACCTTTTTTTGAATCTTCCGCACAAACGGGAGAAAACGTAAAAATGATCTTTCAAAAGATAGCGGAACTTACCTTTCGGTCAAAATTAGAAGAAAAATAAAAATTCTTTTTCAGGTTCATTTTTTATACTATCAATTTTTAAAGTCCTTTTCTTAATAATTTAATCTTTTGACGCAAATGTATAAAAACTAATTTATCTTACAATAATTCGATAATTCAAAAGGTGATTTTATGCCTAGGATTGAAAGAAAAATTGAAATTAATGCCCCCACTAAGAGAATTTGGGAAGTCGTATCAGATACGGAGCACATTCGTAAATGGAGTGTCTCTATAAAAGAAATAAAGGAACTTGAACCCAATAAATACTCCATAAAATCGACTATGGGAGATTATACTTCTTCTACTATAGAACAAATAGAAAATAAACAAATTACATCCAAAGTTGACCATCCAGAATTTACGGGATATGGATATATTCTAAATGAAAAAGATGACATAACAGAATTAACTTACTGGGTTGATGTACCTATAATAACTCGAGAAAAAATACAAGCAAGATCACTTGAACTTACTTTAAAGGATATAAAAAATTTTGTTGAATATCTCGAAGATGGTGGAGATCCAGATGAATACGACAGAAAACAAATATTAGTAAAACCATAACATATTTTTTTTATCTTTATTCTATTTCATAATCAAATTTCAATTATTCTAAAAAATCTCGAGATTTAAATAGATTAGATTGGAAGTTCTATTAACCACTTTGATCACTGTTTACCTCTTTTAAACTGAGAGAATAGAGAGAAGACATAATCTCATTGATTTCATA
>JBHLLJ010000139.1:0-8585 GCA_048885705.1 Candidatus Hermodarchaeota archaeon
TCTACGGCCCTTAATGTGATTGGTCGGGTTACAAAATAAAAATCTTGTCCTGTTGTGGTGTAAATGTGAATCTTCAGAGCCCATTCCTGATTATGAAAAGTAACTGTTCCATAATCAAAAAATAAAGTTCTATCTACAGTACTCTCAATACTATGAATTTCTTCTTCCTTTCCAAATAGAGAAAATAAAGCTTTAATTGAGGTAGTTTTTCCCGAAAGAGCGGGACCAAAATATACTATTTTTATACTTATTGTTTTTTCACAATGATCAACAATCACTAATAAATCAACGCAATATTTGTTTAATTGATAATTTTAAAATAGATTTAAAAAAGCCTAGAATTTTTTTATCAATTAAAGGGAGAACAAGAATCCTAATTTAATGCTAAAAAGAAATATGGGCATAAACTTTATTTGAAGTCTTTAAATTTTAAATATAATCGCTCTATTATCGCGTTAAACGCTTCAACAACACCTTGCCCTGTTTTTGCAGATGTTAAAAAAAAATTCAAAAAATTATGTTCCTCAGCAAGTTTTTTGATTTCTATTGTGTTAAGACTTTCCTCATCCACTAAATCGACTTTATTAGCAAATAAAACTATGGGAATATTTCCACAATTTTTTACTAATACTTCATACCAGTTTTTTATATGCGTAAAGCTATTTTGGCCGAGTTCATTCTCTTCAAGACTATATACGATAATTGCTGCTTTACTCTCTTTATAAAACAAATGATGTAGAAAATTGAAATCATCTTGACCCGCGATATCCCAGAATAATAATCTAATCATATCTCCATTAAATTTCTGGTTATATTTTGAAAACTGAGCACCAATGGTCTTTACATAATCCCTTTCAAATGTTCCTTTTGTGAATTTCTTAATTAATGATGTTTTACCTACTGCTCCATCTCCAACTACAACTATCTTAAATCGAAATTCCTCAGAATTCTTCATTAGATTTCCAAGTCTTAATGAAAATATGATTTTTTCTAATGCAAGATTAGGTTTAGTTTAATATAAAATTTTGGTGAAATGGATTCATTGAAATGTAAACTTCTACTAATCTTAGGTCTCAACAAAGATCTCTGTTATCAAGGAATCAAGCGATGGAATATCGTTTAATTGAACTGATTTACTCTTTTGGAAAAAATAATGCAACGATTGCCAAATAAAATTATCATTCTGTATGGAATCAAGAAAATTTTTAATTTTATGGTGAGCATAATATGAAGCCCCTTTAAAGATATAACATATTAAAAATGGTTCAAGGGGCATCAAAAGAAGAGTCTTTTGACCAAAAACAGCCCTATCAAGCCCTTCAGAAAATACTTCAGTGATAAAGTAATTTATCGCAGTTAGAAATCCCCCTAATATATCATCCTCAAAATTAAAATCCTCAATAAATTTTCTGGAGTATAAAAGATTACCACCCTCCGTTAAGATTAATAACATAACAGGGTCTTCTTTTGATATTTCTGGAACTTTAATCATTCGTCTTTTTACCATATTTTCCATTTGCTCGTTCAAACCTGTAAGCTCCAAACGTTCAGATAAGGATACATCAGAGTTTTTCAAATTCTCCCACATTTTGAGTTTTCTGAGTAATTCATCATGTTCATATGAAATTTTCATTGCTAAGCGTTTCATACTATAGGATTCTGCTATCTTTTGTGCTCGGGTTAAAAACAGTCGGGCTGATTTTACATCAAAATTTAGCAAAGCTAATTTAGCCTTAAGTATGAAAGTCTCACAAAAAACTAAATAAGAATGTTGCTTTTCTGCAATAATTAATAATTTGGTAATGTAATGATTTAGTTCAGCCAAAATCCTACTATCATTATCAATACGATATTCCGTGAGTAGTATATCACAAAGATGGATATGAGCTGTTACATTAGCTTCAAAAAATATAGTTTTGGTTTCAATAAGTTCTTTGAATAGTTCTTCTGCTTTCATTTTATCTCGGATTCGAGGACTTGTTTTTAAAATTAGGGCTTTAATTGATTTGTAATAAATTTCAATTCGTATATTTTTTTTCTGTTTATTTATCTTTTCTAAACGGTGAAAATATTTTTGAGCAAGTTCATTATCACCAATCTCCAGGGCTACCTCAATTAAATTACAAATAGGCAATTCTATATTGAACAAACTATTAGGATTCTGCTCGTAAAGATTTATACACTCCATTAAATGTTCCAAAGCAAGTTCATATTCACCCATTTCCCAATATAAAATCCCCAAATTATTTAATAGAAATGCAATATTAGCAATATTCTTCATCTTTTTAAATAATTCTAAACCCTTTGTGTTATATTTCAAGCTTTTATCCATTTCGCCAATAAATTTATAATATCCTCCAAAAAAGATATGACACAGAGCAATCCAGAAGTGATTAAATTTAATTTCCTTTGCAAGAGATAATGCTTTTTTGAAGTGCTCCCTACTAAGATCAAAATTGCTTTTTACTCTTATTAAATAATTCCCCATTAAAAGATTAGCCCAAACGATTTCGAATGATTTATCGAATTTTTCCTGTGAATCTAAGATCCACTCTAAAGATTTCTCAACCAAATCTACTTTACCACCAAACAATCCAACATAGGCTTTTGTTACACTTAGACGAACTTTTCTTAAAGTTAAAACATCTTTATGTATATTCGAATTCGAAATATTGTTGATTAAGATTTCAATTTTTTTAATAAGTTTGAATGCTTCATCAAATTTATCAGATAAACCCAATCCAGTGAATATAAACCACAAGGCATCAAAAGATTGGAGCTTATCATTACGATTCTGACCTTCTTTATACATTGTCTCGCCTAACCTAATGAGATCTTCTCCTTGATTAAGATAAAAGAGAATTAACCCCTTAAGAAACTGAAAATGACTTTTTTGCTGAAGACTAAGCCCCTCAAGATGGCTCTCATCATTTAATATTTCAAGAGCCTCATTCAGCTTACCTTCATCAAAAAGTTGCTCTGCTCTTGTTAATTGATTTAGTTCAGAATGGGACATTTACTTAATTGTATAGATTATAACTTCATGAAAATACTAAGCTACTTAATATTTTAAATATAATGTAACAGGTAATAGATTTTAAATATCCTTTTGAAACTATAAAATTTCTTTCTCAACAAAAATCTCCATTATCTTAGATTCAAGAGAGGGAATATCGTTTAATTGAACTGATTTACTCTTTTGGAAAAATTTCTGTAAAGATTGCCAAGTAATATTGTCATTCATTAATGATGTAACAAAAGTTTTTATCTTATGTTGAGCAAAATATGATGCCCCTTTAAAGATATAGCATATCAAAAATGGTTGAAGAGGCACCATAAGAAGCGTATATTGACCGAAAACCGCCCTATCAAGACCTTCAGAAAAGACCTCACTGATAATGTAATTGACAGTGGTTAGAAAGCCTCCTAAAATATCATCTTCAAAAGAAAAATCCTCTATAAATTTTTTAGAGAATAACAAATTACCACCCTCCGTTAAGATTAATATCATAACAGGGACTTCTTTTGATATCTGCGGAACTTCTAATGACCGTTTTTTCAACATAGTTGTCATCTGATCATCTAATCGGGCTAATTCAATCCGCTCTGTCAGACTTGCGTTTGATTCACTCAAGATTTCCCACTTATTTAATTCTTTTAGTAAATTATCATGTTCATTTGAGATTTTCATTGACAATCGTTTTAACCCGTATGATTCCGCAATCTTCTGAGCTTGAGTTAAAAATCGCCGAGCTGATTTCACCTTAAAAGTTAATAAAGCTAATTTGGCTTGTAATACGAAAGTTTCACAAAAAACACGATATGAATGTGTACTTTCAGCGATAGTTAATAATTGAGTAATATTTTGATTAAGTTCTTCAAAAACATCATCATCATTATAAGCACGATATTCTGCAAGCAGTAAGTCGCAAAGATGAATATAAGCATCACTCATTTGGACAAAATCCTCACGTTGGGTATTAATGACTTGTTTTAATAATTTCTCCGCTTTAGCTTTATCTCGGATTCGAGAACTATTTTTCAACATTATAGCTTTATTGTAATGATATAACCATTCGACACGACTGTCTTTTGTTTGATTATACAAATTTTCCAAGCGATTAAAGTATTTCTGAGCATAATTAATATCACCCTTTTTAAGAGCTACAGAGATTATACTATCAAGATAACCCTCAGTGTGAAGCCCTTTATATTGGGTTTCATGAATTGATAAACATTCTTCCAAACATTTCAAAGCAAGGTCATATTCTCCCTTCTCACAATAGAGAATCCCAATATTATCCAAAAAATCCGCATATGCAAAATCACTCCCTAATAGTTTGACAAATTTTAGACAATTCATATAATGCTTTAAACTTTTATTTATCTCTCCGATGGAGTGATATATCATCCCTTTATAAGCGTGATAGGCACCAATCCAGTAGTGGTTAAATTTAATTTTCTTTGCGTGTGCTAACAGTTTTTTAGTATATTCCATAGCAAGATCAGTTCTGTTTTTTACCCATAACATAAAAATTATCATTAAACTGTTAGCCCAAACGAATTCCACATTATTACCAAGTTCTTTTTTTAATCCTAAGATCTCTTCTAAACTCTTTTCAACTATATCTGTTTTTCCAACACCCATATTGATCCATGCTTTCAACAAATCTAAACGAATATTTCTTCGATTTAAAACATCTTTAGGATCCGTTGATATGAGTTTCATTATATCTTCAGCTTTACCAATCTTTTTGGATGCTTCGTCAAATCTATTAGCTGTGCATAATCCGTAGATAATTATAAACACTCCATCAAATGATTGGAGATTATCATTAAATTTTTGACCTTCTTCAAATAATTGTTCACCATATTTAATTGCTTCATCACTTTTATGTTGATATAGTAGAATTAAACCCTTAAGGAATTGATAATAGTTTTTTTGTTGAGGATTTAGTCCTTCAAAGTGACTCTGATCGTTTAAAATTTCAAGAGCCTTATTGAGTTTACCTTCATCAAAAAGTCTTTCCACTCTTGTTAGTTGGTTTAGTTCAGGATGAGACATAAATTTGTGAGAATTAGATTATAACCTATGATTACATAAGCCAATTATAGTTTTAAATCTAGTGCTTAATTCCGTTGAAAAAAGATAGAGTGTTTTCAATAAATAAGGTTTAAAAAAAAAAATTTTGTTTAAAAATTATTCATTTTTTACATTTAGCTTCTCTGTTTGATATAAGTGACAATTGCAAGAGCTAAAAGTACAGCCTCTACAGTTATAGTAAATAAACCATTTAGTCTCCACGCAGCTCCAAAAGTGGGGTATAATGTAGCATATACAGTAACTTCAATAATTAATGATACTAAAAGTAACCCTATAAAATACTCAAATAACAATTTGATTTCTTCCCATTCCTTTTTGAGAAGCATTAAAATTGCGAAAATAGCAGATATTAAATTAACTCCCCCAAACAGTCTTGGGAGATACGGATTTGTCCAACCCTCAGGATTCAATGTCATATCATATAGAAAGGTAAGCATGACCCCAAATAGGAACCACATAATAATATCCACTATAATTGCAATTTTTGTAAGTTTTTTAATTTCAGTCATTTTTCTATCAACTCAATTTATTTTTTATTTTGATTTTATCATCAAATTGACGATCAATTTTTTTTAAAAAAAAAAAAAAGAATTTAGAAAATAGTTTTTATCCGAAATGTTTGACGAAGTGTATTAAGACCTATAGTCCCCAAGATTTTGTCAAATAGGATACAGGACCAATCGGTAATTCCACTTGACCCGTCGGTGTTTCAACAATAATACCGCATAATACCGCAGTAAGGACCCATGCATGCCAATCTGGGTTAGTAAGAACTGGATTATTTGGTCCTGGGGGATTTGTGCTGGGATCTAATGAACAATATTCAGCTGTAGGGCTTAGAAGCATTACCATCTGTGCTGGTACATATTCACCTTCAGTATTTGGCATGGTAATTGGAAACCAATTTCGATATATTAGATCCAAATCGGTATCAGTAGTCTTAAATATTCCATCACCCATGAACAACCAAACGTTTATAAACCAGACCTCAAAAACTGGACAAAAGAAATAATAATATTTCGTTTGAAGTAATCCCTCTTTTAGTATTCCTTTCATCACATACACTTGTTTACCTGATTCATCATAGATTTTTTGATGGAAAACTGCTTTCGCCTCATCTCCTTTAATCCTCCCTATGATAAAATCGGTAGTTCCATCGAGATCTAAGTCATCTCCTTGCGCAATGAATAATACGTGATTAAAGGCATAAGCGTTCGCTGTTGTAAGAAATGTAATGATCGTTATTAAAAATGTTGCAACGATCAGTCCTTTAGTCACATTTGATATCTTTTTCACTATCATTTTCACCTCAAATATCTCTTTTTATTCAACTCTTTTTTTTTGTTTTAATTTGATTTTTATCATCAAAATGATGATCAATTAATTGTACACCTATCCATCCATATATAGTTCCACTTTCGGTAATTCCTTGGAAATTCCGTGGATAGATGAAAGTTTTGAAAAATAGGTATAAATAGAAATGTTCCCAATTTATACCTATTGAATAAAATATTTTATTATCATAGATAATGGGAAAATTAAATTATCCGTCAGAAGAGATTCTTAAACCCTCAAAACTGCAAAGAAAGGATTACGACCATATAATTCTTTGGATGCTAGCAAATAACGAAAGTTGTGAATGGTCCAATTTTGAGCAAAAGCCAATTGAAATTCCTATTTCCACATTATCGCGTCATTTCACAAAATTAATCGTCAAAGGATATATAGAAAAGTATTCTCGAGGACAATACAGAATAACCCCAAACGGTAAAAAGAGATTTCTTGAACTATCAAAAGAAAACAAAAAGAAACGAATATTAAGTTATCCACCTGAGGTTATCTTGAAAAGAGGCTGGAACTATTCTCATTGGATTCTATGGATGGTTTATAATAATGGTTTTTGTAAAAGATCTGATTTTCTTGAAGAGCCATTATCTATAAATCAATCCTCTTTATCAAAAAGCCTAAATTCGTTAATTCAAAAGGGATTTCTCATCAAAGAAAATAAAAGATATATAATTACTCAATCTGGAAAATCAGAATATTCGAGGATTCTACAATATTATGATTTAGACAGACAAACAATTTTAGAAGAAGAAAAAAAAAGAATTGATGAAATAACTACAAGAACATCAGAATTTTTTGATAAATTTAATATAACTGATGATCATGTTAAATTTAGATTTCTCAATAATGTGTTAAAATTAGACTATTCAAAAGTTAACACAATCTTAAAAGATGAAGAGGATTTTCATAAAATTTTACTCTTTATTTCAATAAATCATCCCGATTTTTATCCTGATTATCTATCTTTTGAGGAATTTTCGAGATTTTATGATATCAAAAAGAGGATCCTTGATTTTTGGGTAAATGAAATCGTAGAAAGCGATTTATGCGACTTAAAGTATTTTAAATTAGAAATTTCTCCAAATAAATATTATTATTTTCATTTAGATGAAAAATTAGAAAAGATTCTTCGAGCTATTACTGAAGAACATATTGCGACAAACAAATATTTGGAGAAATTTAGGAGATCTGAGAGGCTAAACTCTATTATTGATGATATTCTTGAAGAAATTTGCGAGATGATATTCCATAAACATTTTAAGGAATCGTTGAGAGAGTTTTTACCACAATATATAAAATATTTGGCATACAAAATTGAGATAAAAAAAGAATTAAAGGAATCATATGATAAACTGGAAGGGATAATTTGGCAGAATATGACAGACATTATGGAATTACAGGATTCTGAAACTTTAAAATCTCAATACGAAGAAAGAATTAAAGAAATTGATAAAGAAATAAACTTATCCCCAAAAAATTATGAATTATATAATTCAAAAATTAGAATTCTTCTCTATTTTAATCAATACAACGATGCCTTAACTGTATTAGAGAAAATGAAGGAATTATTTCCTGAAAACGAAATTGATATTATGATAAAAATGGCATATACTCTAAAAAAAGATAAAAATTGGGAAGCTGGATTAGAAATCATCGAAGAGTTACTCGAAAAATATCCAAAAGACAATTCTCTTCATAACTATAAAGCCTATTGGTTATCATATTTGGGTAAAAAGCAAGAGGCATTGAAAATTCTTCGGGAACTCACAGAAAAGGAACCAGAAAAAGGATTGTATCACGATACATACGGAGAAATCTTAATAATATTTAAAGAGTATGAAAAAGCTATAAAAGAATTTCAAAAAGCAATAGAAATTAATCCTAATGATTGGTTTATCCACCAAACTTATATTAAAATTGGAATTTGTTATGTTGCACTTGAAAATATTGAATTAGCAATTCAAAATCTTGAGAGAGGAAAAGAATTAACAAGTAAAATTATAAAGGATTTGGAATCAAAAAACAAATGGTTAGCAATTGTAGAGCTTTTTCTTGCGGAGATAGAGGAACAAAAATATTTATTACTTTCAAATTAACAGTTTTAACCTTTTATTTAGTTATTTTATCAAGACTC
>JBHLLJ010000140.1:0-8476 GCA_048885705.1 Candidatus Hermodarchaeota archaeon
TATGTACATTTTAAGGAATCTCCTTCTTTAAAACTTCTTCTAGGAGAATAGGTGATTAATTGCACTTCATTAAAAGGGCGGTCTGAATTTTTGCCAAAAATTACGCTTCCATCTTTAGTTGAATTTCCAAGAGCTACGAGAGTGTCACACATCTATATAATTACTTCCTCTGATTTTTTCCAACCATCATAATTGATGGCTTTAATCAGTTCATTAAATTCATGTTCTGAAATTGTTTCTTCTTTGTTAATTACGTTATCAACACGTCTGAGTAAATCAGTTTCTATATTTCTTAATTTATTGTAATAGTCATTTCTTTCAGGAATATCTCTTTGTGGATGCTTTTTGTAAACATTAATAAAATCAAAATGTCTCATCCAAAACCAATTTGGATCTATAGATTTGTAGGACTTTGCCTCAACGACATTTTGCCCTTCTGCAGGAATGGCATATGGTTTATAAATACTTAAGCATGGAATAGTACTCCCTGTAAACCAGTGTATTGATTTATTATGATTTTTTCTCAAAAGAGAAACTTGAGAACCTACCGACTGGTCTTTTCTTAAATGTCTACATATTCCAACTTCATGCGCTCTTAAAAAACTCATCATCATAGGAACAGTAATATTTCCTTTATTTGAAGATAATTGATTTAAGGAAAAACCATCTCGGTCAGTTAAGGGAAATTGTTCTGGAAGTGGTGAACGTGAAAATGTCATTTTAAAATCGAATTGATTATCATCATTACAATAACCTTTTTCAATAGCATGTTGAATTATTCCTTTCCTTCTCATATCTCCTTTATATCTAATTGATAGGTGATTAGAAATTGAGCGAAATTCTTTTACAATTTCTACAACCCACCAATCACCTGCGGTCTCTAGTATAAAAGCTTCAGTCGGATCTGCTATAAGATATGAATTGTGATAATTATATTGTGTTAAACTATGAAAACCGCCTTGCCCATACTTTTCTAATAGACTTATAATAACATTCAATGCTTCTTTTGCAGTTTTTCCTCGTTCGAGTCCCAATCTTAGGAGGTCCATGCCTGTAAGTCCTGATTCTTTTAGAGGTTCTCTAGTTTGTATAGATTCATTGCCAATAACTACTCCATACTCGTTTGCTCCCATTTCTGCACCCCACATCCAATAAGGTTGACTTAAAATAACCGCAGCTGATTCATTAACCTGTGGTATAGAAATATGAGTACATTTTAATTCTTCTCCATATGAATATGTTATTCGTGGAGCATACGATATTAACTGAGCTTCCGATTCAGGTCTATCACTGTTTTTTCCAAAAATCACATTTTTATCTTTAGACCATGTACTTAAACTAACGTAAGTGTCACACATAATTTATAAATGCTTTAGTTATTATATATCTTAAAATTGAATCCTATTTATAATTTAATTTTGGGAGAAATAAGATATTCTATTATAAACGATATTAATAATATTTATAATACAGCAATAGCGTCGATTTCAATTAATCCATATGGAAGTGGACAGAGCGCTTCAACTGTACTTCTTGCGGGAAATTTTTCATATACACCATTTTGCTCGAAAAATTCTTTATAAGCGTGATTCATTTCTGTAAAATCTGACATATTTTTTAAATAAATGGTCACTTTCACTAAGTTTGATACATCTGCTCCTACAACCTCTAAAATTTTTTTGATTTTTTCTAAAGCTGCTAAAGTCTGACCTTTAATATCTCTTACTTCTGGGGTAGTTACTTGTCCTGATATAAAAAGAAGATTACCAGCTTTTATACCAAGACTATAGGGTCCAGCTGTAGAAATATCGGAATTGATTACTTCAAAATCTACCATATAAATTATCACTAAAAATATTTTTTGAAATTTTTGATTATTTGATATTTATGTTGATAATTAGGATTAATCCATTGTTATTAAAATTAATTTTTGTCGTAATTGAGTCAAACATTTTCAGTTTTAATTAAGTTTTAATAAAATTCTTTTTTTAACGAATTAGACTTAATTATAATTAAAACAGTACTCAATTTATTGATTTTAAACTAATAATTGCGTCCTAAGAATATTGAAATACCTTGAAAGAACACAAAGATAATATTTGGATATTTACTTTTGAATACGCGGAGATTATTAAAGTTGGTGGGCTCGGAGAAGTACCTGCAAATCAAGCTAAGTATTTAGCAAATGATTATAATATTACTGTGTTTATTCCTTCTCATGGTCAATTACAAAAGCTAAATAAAACTCTTGAATGGAAAAAATTACCATTTAATTGTGTGGGACAAATAAATCCTTCAAATTTTGGCATAAATGAACCAGAAACAACATATAATATCGCATTTTATAAATCAACTTTACATAATGTTAGTATTGTTTTATTAAATGGCGAAAACCCATTCACTAATCGATTTTTAGATGATAAAATTGTATATAACCCAGATACACTAAGTGGTAAGATTTGTCTTTTCAGCATTGGTATGTGTTGCTATGTCAATTATTTAATAGATAAATGTAAGGAAGACATACCTGATATAATTCATATTCATGATTATCATGCTGTTATTCCATTTATTGGGATAAAGCAAATATTAGCTAAAAATGTATTAGATATAGCTTCAATAATTACAATTCATTTACTAACTTGGCCGAGATTTGCGATAGATTTTTATAATGGATGCGGAATAGACCAAACTCCGATTTCAATTCGTCTTAAAGATGGTATTAAATCATTAAATCTAAATGAAATTTTCTCAATATGTGAAAAAATTAGTGGTGATTATCAACCTCCAACTGTTGAACAAATAGGGGCATTTATTTGTGATCTGGTAACAACTGTAAGTCAATCTTATTTAAAATCAGATATAATTCCAAATTGTGGCAAAGATTTAATTGAATTTAAATCGAATTTTGTGTGGGATGGTTGTGATTGGGATTATAATGATATTTTTC
The DNA here is from genome assembly GCA_048885705.1 of Candidatus Hermodarchaeota archaeon. GTDB lineage: Archaea > Asgardarchaeota > Lokiarchaeia > Sigyniarchaeales > SOKP01 > Loki-b32. Next base: position 2,951 of record JBHLLJ010000140.1, read on the forward strand.
AGAAAATTTTAGTAAATCATGAACAAGAAATAAGATATGTTTTAAATATACCTTATGAGAAATATATAACTTTGTCAGATATGAAGAAATATCTGATAACCTATAAATTATCTCATTTAGACAGGAGTCCATTAATCCAATCAGAGAAAGTATTAAAAGTTATTAACGAAATTTCAAATGGGACTGAATTCGTTAAAAGTGGATATATTAAGAGTTTTGAACAATCAGGACCTCTAGTAATAACAACTGGAAGAATTTCGCCACAAAAAGGATTTGAAACAATTTTTGAAGCTATTCCTATAGTCATCAAAGTTATCCCAAATGCTAAATTTTTATTCCTTATATTGCCTACTGATTATAGTTTAAATGAAATTCGAAGTTATGCTCAATATGTTAAAAAATATCCCAATAACTTAAGAATCATTTTTGGCGTAGCAACAGATATTTTTCATCTTGCACATATTGCTTCTGATGTTTATTGCGCTTTATCAAGATGGGAGCCATTTGGTATTATCGCTTTAGAAGCTATGGCTATGAAATTACCGGTAATAGCAACAAAAGTAGGAGGTTTTCAAGAATCTATAATTGATATTAGAAATTTTCCAAAAATAGGTACTGGGATCTTTATTGATAAAGATAACTCCGCTCAATTTGCAAACGCATTGATTTCTCTTTTTAAATTAAAAGAAATTTCTGAGAAAGTGAAAAAGAAAGAAGAAATCTATGAAACTGAAAATTTTCAATTGGTAAATCAGATTCCCGATAAAATTTTGGAGTCGCTTGTATTGTTGGATCCTAATTTTTACAATAAAATAAAAGAAAATTGTTATAAAAGAGTAGAAAACAACTTCCGATGGAATATTGTCTCTAAGAAATTAATTGAATTGTATAACTCGATCAAAAATCTTCGTGAAGTAAACATTAAGGGGTTTTAACACTGATAATATCAAAAAAGTCTGTTATTCTTATTTTAATTTCAGTTTTTGTTTTAAATACCACGGCCATCATAGTTTATACCTATGTTCCAAGATATATTATTAATTTTGGAGTAAGTGAACCTTTAATGCAGTTAATTATAACTATTTTTCCTTTAACTGCTTTTGTTTTTCCTCCATTATATGGTTATTTATCTGATAAAACACAGAATAGGTATGTATTCGTATTATTTGGAACAATTGGATTAAATATCGTATTTCTTTTCTTATTTTTGTTTCAAAATCTTATTTTAATTGTCATTTTACTATTTTTTTTTGGATTTTTTATGGCATCATCAAATTTATTAATGACTTTATTTGCTGAATTAGTAGAGGATGATAAAAAACTAATATCCTATTATAATGCTATAATTGTGATGGGGTGGTTTGTTGGAGCTCAATCTGGGGGAGTTTTTATTGATCTCTATAATATTGAAAATATCTTTTTATTTACTTTGATTCTTTCAATACCGACTATAATTTTTGTTATTTTTATAAGAGAAAATCGGTCTTCAATTTTAGAAAGATACAATAATAAAAAAGACCAAGATACAAATGATTTGATTATTAATATTCCTAATATTGAAAAACCAATTTCTCAATCAATTTATTATGGTTTGTTTTTTAGGAATTTTAGTATAAAACCAATTATGCCAATTCTAGCAATAATTATGGGGTATCATTTAGAGAGTGATATAGCAATTGGGTTTTTGATTGGTATAAATTTCTTATTACAATTTTTTCAGACAGTGTTAATAGGCCAGATAATTTCTATAAAAAATATTAAGTCTTTTATGATAATTGGCTATGTTTTAAGTGCTATATCTATTTTTGGATACATTATTTCAAATAATTTCTGGAGTTATTTATTCTTTCAATTTTTGGTTTCTTTTAGTTACTCAATGCATTGGACAGCTACTACAATATATATTGCTCAAAATACAACCCCCAAAAACAAAGGACGCTATATGGGTTATGCTAATTCAAGTGTATTTTCAGGGAGTTTTGCAGGAGGTCTTTTTTTCAGTCTTTTATTAACTATCAATCAAGATTTTTATCTTTCTATGTACTTTTTACTAATATTTCCTATAATATCTGCTATAATCATTTTTCTTAAATTCAAAGTTCCAGAAAAAATCACTCAAAACTCCAAAAATTGGAAAGGTTTTGGTATATAGCATTTTGTTTATCAGGAATTAACTCTAATTCTTTTCTTATCCAGTCTGAAATCCATTTATATTTTGCTTTAAATCTACTATCCATGAAAATTATCGCTCCCTTATCTGTAATTTTTCTAATTGGTCTTCCTGAAGCCTGATTTGCTCGCTGAACTGCAGGGTATAAGTATGCAAAATTCCAGCCTTGCCTATTAAATACTTTGTCATAATATTTTATTTTTGCTTCTACTCTAGGGGTTGGTAAATGATAAGGGAATCCAGCAATTATAACAGAATTCATAAAATCTCCGGGATAATCCTCTCCCTCTGAATTTCTTCCACCACATACTCCTAATAATACAGCACCACCATTTGAAGCCATATTTTTGTAATCGTCTACTAATAAGGCATTTTCTGATGCTGATAATTCAGGGTCCTCAATGAATAGTTTTTTTTTGTTATTTTCTGCAACAGTTTCAATTCCATTTGTTACCAACGCTTTTAGGATCTTATATGAGGCACAAAAAATTCCAACATTTGCAGGAGTACTTTGTAAAACTTCATCAATTTTTGCTAACATTTTTTTAAACATAACTGGATTTCTACTTTCTCTTTTTGTATCTACTCCCTCTGTGATAATAGCTTTAATGTTTTTGTTATTAAACGGTGAATCTGCAATAATTCCTTTGTAACTTTTTCCACAGTCATTTAATCCCATTAAATTATTATAAACAAATGGATTTACAGTTCCAGATAGATTTAAGCATGTATAACTCTTTTTTAAAATAGGAATAGCAATTTCTCGAGGATCTAAAGCTACAATTTCAAGAGAGATTGATTTTTTTCCTTTATTATCATAAATGTTATAACAAAAGAAATAATTTTCAAGTGAAAAAGACTCTAGCCACTTTAACCAATATTCTGCTAATGCTCCAACAAAATCTCTTGAAATTTCACCATTTGCTAATTTTTCTTCATGAATTGACACACTGAAATCATGAAGTTCTTCAATAAAATTTTTAAACCCATTTAGATCAACAAATCCTAGTTTTTTATAAATGGATACTAAAAACTTATCTGGTTGTATTGCTTTTTCTCTTATTCTCAAATTCTTTTTTTTTACCTGTAAATGATCTAATAATATTTGTACAAAACTTTGCATCAAAATTGGTGATCTATGCATTTCAAGATCCTTTAAGCAGATTTTTAATGAGTATGGTGTAATTTTTTTTGAATTAATTTCTGTTGCAACGTCAATTATATTATGACATTCATCTAATACTAGGATACAGTTTTGAAGTTCTTGACCGATAAATTCTAAAAAAGATTCACGAATAAATGGATTAAAAATCCATTGATAATTACAAACAATAATTTTCATAGCTTCAAGTAAAAATTTGCTTAAGAAATAAGGACAAAATTCATGTTCTTTACAGAATATTATTAATTCCTCGGCATCAATTGGCTTGTTAAACAAATCTGGTGCTATTGATAATGGATTTTCACTTTGACCCTTCTTTTTCAATAAGTTTAGAAAATAAATACAATTTCGATTTTTCCTTAAATCAGTACATACTGACATAGCTTCCCTTGGATTTAATTTAAGAGATAATAACGTTTTATTTAAACACATCTCGTTTCTACCTCTAATCGAAAGGCCATTAAGGGTAAATTTAAGATTCTCATCAAAATTTTTTTGCGAAATTTTTTTCAATTCTTTTATTACTCTACGATTTTGAGAATGTGTCCGACACATATAAACAATTTTTAGATTCTTTTCAAAAACTAAAGGAAGTAAGCTGCATAAAGCAATAATCGTCTTCCCTGTGCCATTTGGAGCTAATAATAAAGTAATTTTTTTGGATCTTGAACTCTCTTCAATTTCTTTAATTATTTTTTTTTGATTTTCTCTAAATTTCTCGTAAGGAAAAAAAGTTAAAGAATTTATTTTTCTGCACCAATAAGTAATTTATATTTTTCAAACTACGTAAGAATTTATATTGCTATAGACGTTAAAAATTTAAAAATTTTTAATGTTAATCATGTAATATTGGTTTTCTTGCTGCTAATACTGCATCTAAACGTTTAACAGGTGTATTATTAGGTGCATTTTTTATGATTTCAGGATTCTTTTTTGCTTCTTCATAAATTTTGTTCATTATTTCTACAAAATAATCTAATGATTGTTTTGATTCAGTTTCGGTAGGCTCTATCATTAACGCACCAGAAATTATCAATGGAAAATATATAGTTGGAGCATAGATCCCATGATCAAGAATACGTTTCGCAATATCTTCTGTTGTGATTTCGTTAGGCATCCCTCGATCAGACAGTACAAATTCATGTTGACATATTCGGTTAAAAGGAAGATTGTAATTTTTCTGTAATAGAACTCTTAAATAATTAGCATTTAAGACTGATATTTGGCCTACTCTTTTTAATCCTTCAGCTCCCAGGGCTAATATATATGCATATGCTTTAATAATTACGCCAAAATTACCCCAAAAAGCCTTAATTCTACCTATTGATTTATTATTATTCTCTTTACAAACAATACCCTCATATGTTGAAATTATGCAAGGTTTAGGGAGAAAAGGAACTAGTTCTTCTATAACTCCAATGGGACCTGATCCTGGACCACCGCCACCATGAGGCGTAGAAAATGTTTTATGCAAATTTAAATGGATAATATCAAATCCCATATCTCTAGGGCGACAAATTCCTAACATTGGATTTAAATTTGCTCCATCATAATAACATAATCCCCCATTTTCATGTACAATTTTTGTAATCTCTTTAATTTGCCTATCAAAAACCCCTAATGTATTTGGATTAGTAAGCATAATACCAGCAACATCTCCTTCTTTCATAGCAAATTCAATTTGATCTATTGGAACTTCTCCGTGCTTATTTGATTGTATTTCAATTATCGAAAATCCAGCCATTTTTGCAGATGCAGGATTTGTTCCATGAGCAGAGTCAGGAACGATAATTTTATTTTTTTTAATATTTTTGCTTTCGAAATACTTTTTTATTATTAATAATCCAACTAACTCTCCATGAGCCCCAGCCGCGGGTTGCATTGTAAATCCATCCATGCCAGTTATTTCACCTAATAACTCTGAGATATGATAAAGTAATTCAAGGCAACCATCATTTTCTTCTTGTAAAGGGTGAATAAGGGCAAAATTGGGCATTTTACTTATAATTTCATTTATTTTAGGATTGTATTTCATGGTACAGGAACCCAGTGGGTATATACCTGTATCTACTCCATAATTTATATTACTTAAATTAATGAAATGACGGACTATTTCGACCTCAGGAATATTGGGAATTGGTAATTCTTTTCTTTGCATGGTTTTTGGGAGAATTTTGTCAATATTAACTGCATC
>JBHLLJ010000141.1:0-8437 GCA_048885705.1 Candidatus Hermodarchaeota archaeon
ATGGTTCAAAAATTCTATTAAAGCTTTTAGATTCATCAGTATGATAAAACAAAATAATTATCTTGAGATTGAAGATTGGAAACAAGTTTTTATAGGCGCTAGATGGGTTTTTGGTGATGATTTTCTATGTAATAATTCAAAATACCAACAAAAGTGGCTTTATGATCAATGTACGCCAAAAATCTTGGATATCTTGGAGAAAATTTTAAATGAACCTGAGTTTGAAGACATCCGTAGAGGTTATGAGAGGCAATGGGAGGATTTATTAGAAGAGGCTAAGAAATATCTTTTTCAACCTCCTAAAATACCAATAGATTATACTGAAAGGCGTAGAATAGCTTCTGAAAAGATGGGGGATCGAGAGTTTTGCGTCTATGTTAAGCGTCCAGATTACCAAATAGCATATATATATATGGCATATCTTATAGAAGATTTAATAAAAGAAAATATTATACCCGATATCAACCCATACGATATGGAAACCTCTGAGAAACTTACGCTGCAAGAATTAAAATATTACACGAGTCTAACACATATAGGTGATTTTTCCATTAGACTTACTCCTACAGAGGAGTTTGAACTTTTTTTTAAGAACGAGATGCAATATGTAGGAAAGCTTAAACTAAAATTAAAACTATTTGATACTGATAAGGATCTTCTTGATAGAATTGGAACTCCTTTAGGCACGAACTTCTTGATTTTAAGCATCCCTTTTAGTCAAGAAATTTGGTCAGATTATGCTTTAAATGATATCATTCAAGATGAAAATGACTACTATGGATTTTATAGGACAAAAGCATGTCAGATTTTTGAGAAAAAATATGAAAAATTTCTAGATTACCTAAAAGAAGGGTTGGGTGATGAGATTGGTACAGGATTCTATCTCAAAAAAAGAAAAAAACCACGCGAAGTTCGATTTACTGATTTAATATTTGGGAGGGATTAACTAATTGGAGGGCTCAAAAAGTTCCGTTTTTTAGGTTTAAGCAATAATGAAATATATTAGTTACCGAAGCCAATCTTAAATTTAAAAAAGTTTAGAGAAATGTTACATAGTAGTATCGAATCTTTTGAATATAACCATTATATTTTTGAATTGCGGCTTTTAAAAGGCTCATCTGATAAATTTTCAGCTTCATTACCTATAAAAAGATAAATAAAGTTGTGTGAAGTCGTTTTTTTCTTATTGGCTAGATTTATTTCCACATTTCTTGCAAAGTTCTTCCCGTTCTCATATATAAATATCGTTGTAAAAATTTTAACTCATTTCTTGAAAAAGTTTTGTAAAAATGGTAAAAATAGTAAAAATGGTGGCAATTCTTATGAAATTGGGGGCATTTTATTTTTAATACTTAAATAGTATGACGTCAGTTTCAATAAATGATATGAGAAAAAAGTTGATAAGTGTTAGAAATAAGTCTATAACAGCATCAACTTTCATTCTTTTCCTCATATTTACATTACAATTGACTCGAGCTCAAACTTTTTATCAGTATAAAGAAGTAGGTCCATATGAGGGGGATGCGGAAGGAGATTATTTGGTATATAATGATGAAATAATAGTTCCTCCAAATGGTATTGCGATATACAAATATCGATTTCCAGATATCGCAATGGTACCAGGATATTTAAGACATGCTACTGTTGGTATTGTAAGCTCCAATATACTTACTGTGATACTTACGAATAGTTCTGGACATGACGAATTCCAAATCAATCGAGATGTAGATGATATCAACCCAGTGAATCTCCTTGATTTTGCCGATACTCCCCAATCTCCATCATACTATGAAGTGCAGGCTTCCTACAGTGATGGTTATGTGCCTCAGACCATCTACAATATCATTATTAATAATGATAGCATCGACTCAGATTGCGATATATCCCTATCCAGGTGGGTAAGTTTCGATGAAGGCGTTCCAGTTGAAATTTCTCCATACCATTTCGTTATTTTAGGATGTTCTTTTATAGCTTTAGTAAGTTTTATATATTGGGTTTATAGGAAAAAAAAAAATTTGAGGAATGAAAAAGAAAAACAACCATAAATCTCTAAGTTGATTGGATATGAAGTCGAATACAAAAAAATTTTTAATTATCATTGCCCTCGCTTATATCGTTCCGATTTTCATGGTCTTGATGACCATGGGTTACCAACTCTCTAATATAACAAACATTACTATCGTCACATTATTCACAATTAGTTTCGCACTTATCCCTATTTTTACTTTTTTTACAGATAATTGGAGAACACAAGTTTTTTCAGCATTCATATTTGCATTTTACACGGGAACTTTCTTAACTAATATGAGCGATGATTTTGGTTTGTCTGGGACCAGTACGTTATCTTGGCTTAACATAAATGGCTTTGATTTAGCTATCACAATTGGTTTTATTTGGCCTGTATTAGGATCAATTTTATTAGTTATTGTCATCCGTGTATTGATTGTCTTAATTTACATGAGATTTTTTAATAGAAATTTCCGTAAGGGGTATCTAAAACAAATTAAAAGCTTCAGTTTTAAAACTTTTATTAATCGAATAATGTGGGTTGTGCTTTTTACATTTGCAATTAGTCAGTGGATTCTGAATTATATTGATATTAGTTATATCATGCTAGAGGGTGATGTATATAAATTTATGGCATTTGGACGATTATTTGGATTCGAATATCCAGAAATGAACCTTTTCCTTTTTATGCTACCTCTAAGTACTGCAATATTTTCTGCAGGTTGGACAATTAAAGATTTAGGATTAATGCATTATGATATTAGAGAAAAAGGCCTATACGAGATTGAACCTGTTCATCGTCCTTATGAGAGTATTTTTAAGGGATATATAGGAATATCACTCCTGTTCTTCTTAATCAGTGTGTCTGGAATAGAACCTCTGTTTACTCTTGACATGTATACTTCAACCGCATATGCAATGTATGATCCATGGGTAGTCTTGATTGCTAGTCTACTATTTGTTCCGTTTTATTTCTTTCAATTTTTCGCCATAGGAGTTTTGATTGTACCAGCTTATATAATATATTTTTATTTAGATAAAACTAAAACTCAAGAAAGGCTCAAAGAAGATTACTCAGTAAAGAGAAAGGAACGAAAAGATATAAAAGAGGATATATTTCATCCAATTGTTTATGGTGTTGCAAAGGAATTCGGTATAAAGGAATTAACTCAAGAAGAAAAAGATAAAAAATCTTTTATAAGATATATCTTGGTTATAATATTTGTTCTTGCCTGTATGGGTATTTCACCTTTAATTGTGGGAATTGCTGATTTAATAAGGTTGTTTGCTTGAAATATTATGACTTTTTTGCCTGAAGATCAAATCTCAGTTTTATTAAATTTATTATTTTTCCAATTTGTTCTTTTTTGGTTATAATTACTCTATAAATATTTCTTCCGTTTCCATAGGTTTTGGGAGAAGCTCTATGTGTAACTTTTTAAATTGTTCGAGTTTTGGTTCAAAACCACCAAACATCCAAATTATTTCAATTCCCTTCATCTTTGTTAATCCTTCTTAGTTATTACCATAATATGAGGACTTGTTCCTATGAGAGAGGATTCCTTCTCAAATTTATGTAAGTAGATAATATTCAATATTGATCAAAAAAAAAAGTTAATTTAATTTTTATAACGAATTTAATATAGATACTCTCTATTTTCATAGGTATATTTATTAGATTCCGAATGAGATTAAAATATAAGGCATTATCAATCCAAGAATACATAAAATTGCTGCAATAATAAGCAGAGGTATTGAAATTAAATCACGTTCTTTTTTTCGAAGCCTTTCTTCTTTGAGTTCCTCAAATTGGCGTTCAAGCTTCTTATCACTTATTCGATTTGCCATAACTCCCGAAATAACCACAGCTACAGTAGTAAAAGTCACTCCAAATGCCATAATTGATGCCTCTGCTTCTAATTTGTCCAATTCAATTAAATTTGAATTAATTTTGTCTTGAAGCGAAATAACAGGACTTAATAAAAAATAATCAGTGATATTAATAAAAGTCCATCCTCCAGTCTGATTAATTTTGAAGAAAATTTCGTCGTTTGTTTTTAAATCTCTAGGACGCTCTACAAGGGGTCTTGATTGAATATAATCATAACTAAAAAAATCGCCGTATGCTTCAGATGCATTCATTTCATAAACAGGTGGTCCATAGAATGATAAAAATGATTGCCATATTTCCCAAGTGATTCTATAATCATAACCTATGATTTCTTCAGTACTAACTATTAAATCGTTTGTGCTATGATTGAAATGTCTGTAAATTGATATAATAGACGTTGCACCTCTGTAATTGATTGATTGCTGCATAAGAGTGCTAATAGTATAAACATATACTTTCCTTTCATCATTAGTTAAAGTATCATTTAGTTGCTCAAATTCATAATCTTTTATCTTAGCTTCAGTTGTATAGTCTAATGATCTATGGAAATAATCTTTATCCGCATATCTTTGAGAAAGTGCCTTTGATTCCATTCTATCATGATCAGTTTCAAGATCATGAATCTCTGCTTTTAAATCAGTAATTTTTTGCAGATAATTGGTTTGAATAAAACCTACGATAAAAGCTCCAGTAGATATTATGAGAATTATAGCACTTGCTATTTTATATTTTGATTTAATCATGGTTTCACATCTTTTCTTATAAGGGGATTTGCTCTCTAAATTTTGATGTTAAAAGAACATTAGTAGACATTCAATTTAATTTTTTACTTAATAGTAAAAATAGTTTTAGAAATAAAAAACCCTATAACTGGAGGATAGCATTTTTAATCGGAACTCTTTATTCTTATTTAAAGAAATTAAAATTTCTTTAACTCAGATTTTGTACATTTTTCTCCGCAATTACTACTCATAATGCCTTCTTGATCTAATTCTAAACATTCAACAGAAGTCCCACAAAAAGGACAATGTAAAGATTCAAAGTTCTTCCCAAAAATATTCCCATCTTTTTTATTAGTTGATTGCCAAATGTGAGTTAAAATTCCATTAACTGTTTCATTTTTTTCTGAAGCTACATTTAAAGAGATTCTTATGAAAATTTTCAGGTAGAAAACTGATAGTAGGCTTTTTATTAATTAGGTAAAAGCTTATATGGATAAACTTTTAGCGTTATAATAAAATTCTCAAGTTCATTATCAGATTTAATAAAAAATAAATTTTGAAGATATGATCCCTCACAATTTTTATAGATTGCTTTAAATATTAGACAAAAGTTTTTAAAATTAATCTAAAGGTATTGGCAGAAAGGAGAATTTATTTTTAAAAATGGAAGGAATTGTACAAGAAGGACTAGAATTAACATACAAGATTTGTATTTTTGGGGATAGAGGTGTTGGAAAGACAACTTTAGTAGATCGCTATGTCACAAATGAATTTCATGAAAATATACAAATGACTCTTGGGGCATCAATACATGTTAAATACTTAGAATTAGAGAATGGGAAAATAACACTTCAAGTATGGGATTTTGGTGGTCAAAAGAGGTTTAAATTCCTAATATCAAGTTATGCTCAAGGTGCAGCTGGAGGTATTTTTATGTTTGATCTTACTAATTATGAAAGTTTAATTGCTTTAAATGATTGGCTTCCAGAATTTGGGAAGTCAGTTAGATATGTACCTCTCATTATGGTTGGTGGTAAACTAGACCTTGAACAACAAAGGGTCTGTAAAAAAGATGAAGTATTAAGCATAATAGAATCATATAAATTCCATAAATATATTGAATGCTCATCAAAAACAGGAGAGAACGTAGAATTAGTATTTAAAGCTTTATTATTGAAAATTCTTGAAAATAAAGGATATAAATACTTAAAATTTAAATGAATTATCGTGTTTATCCATCAATTTGGATTAGATATAGAATCATATGCCGTCCCATGAATGAATTTTTCACTAATTCACCATTTTGAACGTCTAACTTGTTAAAAACTAATTTATGAATTACAATATGGATCATAAAATGTTTAAGAAATTAACAGATGCTTTATGATCACATGTAATAAGATTGGTGATTTAATTAAGGAAAATAAGCATAATATTGATGCCATAGAAGATGTTATAAAGGAAATTAAAAAAACTATTACTGCATTAAAGGGTTATGCTGAAAGGGAAACTCCCTCCTTAGGACAAGCAACAAGCTCATTAGCTTCTACATTTGAAGTTGATTACCAAATGTGAGTTAAAATTCCATTAACTGTTTCATTTTTTTCTGAAGCTACATTTAAAGAGATTCTTATGAAAATTTTCAGGTAGAAAACTAATAGAAAACTTTTTATTAATTAGGTAAAAGCTTATACGGATAAACCTTTAAGGTTATAATAAAATTCTCAATTTCATTATCAGATTTAATAAAAAACAAATTTTGAAGATATGATCCCTCACAATTTTTATAGATGGCTTTAAATATTAAACAAAAATTTTTAAAATTAATCTAAAGGTATTGGCAGAAAGAGAATCTTTTTACGAAAAGGGAAGGGTAAAATTAAAATGCGAAATCCTACATTTCTTTCTGTCTTTACATTTTTACATTTTTGATGAAAATGAAAAAAAACTTAAATAAAAGTGTAAAATAATCTTTTTGAAAAACTTTTGGTGAAGAATATGAATCAAAGAAGAAATATAAAAGGTATTTTGATCATCCTATTTTCACTTCTGATCTGTGTGCCAATAACATTCACAATAGCTACAATTAATATCATGGCTTTAACTAATGAGGTAGAAACTAATGACAATGAAACTACCATAGAATTAGAAAAAGAATATATTCCATCAGAACAGATATCGATATCCGTGTGCGTTGATATTAAACCTGGATCATGGCCAAACCCTATAAATCTAAAAAGCAAAGGAGTTCTACCTGTAGCTATTTGTGGAACAGAAGAGTTTGATGTCACAACTATTGATCCTTCAAGTATCGTATTAAGAATTGAAGACTCAGAGGAAGAAGTTTCACCTCTCCGCTGGAGTTTAGAGGATGTGGCTACACCCTATACCGAGGATGATGGAGGTGGTCATGAACTTACTGATGACGGTTATTTAGACTTACTCTTACATTTCGATACCCAGGAAGTAGTAATCACTCTTATATTAACTTACTATATTGGAGAAACTATTCCACTAATAATCAAAGGTAATATACTGGAAGAATATGGTGGAACACCAATAATTGGTCAAGATTATATAAGAATACTTGGAGAGGCTCTTGAACCCATCTTTATCGATGACGAAGGTGGTGGGGATTTTACGTGGAAAGAAGCGTCTAAACAATGGTGGTGTAAAGGAGCAGCTACTGAAGAAGACCCATACATAATAGAAAATATAAAGATCAACGGTGCAGGAACTCTTTATTGTATTAGAGTATATAACTCTGATGCATATTTCATAATAAAGAATTGTATATTATATGGAATAGATGTAATAGAGCCAAGTGGAGCAATTGTACTACTTAATACCGAAAATGGAGAAATAATTGATAACTTTTGTATTGATAACGGTCATCCTATGTATACAGTCACTTCAGGAATATCCATTCTTGACTCAGATAATAATAAAGTACAGGGAAACGATTGCACTGGAAACACGGGAGTCGGAATCTATGTAGGATCATCTAATAATAATGATATTATGGATAATGTCTGTGGAGATACTTTATATGGAATACTTATCACGGGAATATCTGAATTTACTCTTGGTGATAAATCTGAGCAAAATTGGGTATTAAATAATAATTGCACAAACTGTGAAGAAAATGGCATTCTCCTTGTTAACACTTCATATAATAATTATATTGAAGATAATTTCCTCCAAGATAATAGATTTGGAATAGCAATTGGAAATGGTGCTTCATATAACGAAGTTTCTGAAAATGAAGTTATTGAAAATTGGCAAATTGGAATTGTACTATTTATAGGAGAAACAGATCCATTTGAACCAGCCTGGTTTAACGAGATTTATCATAACAACATTATTGATAATGCTCTACAGGCATGGGATGCTAATTCTATGAACAATTATTGGTATGAAAATTATTGGTCCGATTATCCTGGAGAGGATACTGATGATGATGGCATAGGAGAAACATTGATTCCATGGCCTTTTCTATGGCCCGGCTACGATTATAGTCCTTATATGGAAAAAAACGGTTGGGAATAAATTATCAAATCATTATTTAATATGAGATAAATCGAGATAAAAAGATTGTTAAATATGATGTGAATATTTGGTATAGAAAAACCAAATTTCACTTTTTTTTATATTTATTACAAAAAAATTTAGCAAGATCTAACAAACCTACTTTTCTAAAATCCTTTTTTGAAAAAAGTTAAAATTATATTTTAAAATAATGTAAAATAGATTAATTATCAATTCAAAGATTTTTCTTCTTTCTGGTAAGTTATTCTTTGGAGTTTTAAAAGAGATG
>JBHLLJ010000142.1:0-8386 GCA_048885705.1 Candidatus Hermodarchaeota archaeon
ACAGATCGAAATGATAAATTAGCTTCGTTTAGTAGTTGGGGTCCTAGTTTTAAATATTTAGGATATCCAGATGTAGTGGCTCCTGGAGTAAATATAATTTCGACAGAAGCACCGAATTCTGTTATTTCAGATGAACAACGATATTTAGGGGATTATTTCGATTTCCCTGGTGATGCAGATTATATTCCTCTTAGTGGAACAAGTATGTCATGTCCTATTGTTGCAGGAGCTTTAGCAATCTTATTAGATGCTTATCCTAATATAACCCCTGAAACTGCTAGAATTGCTTTAATTGAAGGAGCAAGAAAGCTTGTCAATGAAAATGATGATGATTTCCTAAAGTCTGGAGCAGGGTTAATAAACATTAGTGCTTCTCTTGATTATTTGAACTATTTAAATAATACAATTTTAAATATTAATAATATAGTAAAACTTTATCCAGATGAATTACCTGTAAAACCATTTGATTTATTACATTTTCCAGGAGATCACCAAAAATTCAATTTAACTGTTATTTCAGGTATAAACAATACATATGATGTTGAAATTCCTAATAACATACAGGGTGTATTAATCTCATCAGATAAAACAACTTTTAATTTTTCTGAATCTGGGATAGGTTTCCTAGAATTAGTAATTGAAATTAATAGGGATGCTTTGCCAGGTATTAGAAATTTCCAAATGAATTTAACAGTCGATGGGGAAATATATGATAGCATTAATATTATATTGGATATTCGATTACCAGAATACCGGATATTAATGGAATCTTACCATGGTTTAAATGATTGGTTTCCAGAGATTTCTAGATTCAACCAAATGGGTTTTTATGAAGCTATGGCTGATCTTTCTGAATTAAATATCTCAATTGATTATGACATGGAATATTGGACTCCAGATTATGATAAAGATTTAAATAACTCGATTTTGACAGAAGAACGATTAGCTCAATATGATATAATCTTTTTACAAAACCCCATATTACCTTATAGTACTTTGGAAATAAGTAATTTAAAGGAATATTTTGAAAATGGAGGTAATTTATTCTTTCTAGGAACTCGATATCAAAATCTGGCTATGGACAATATTAACTATTTATTCGCAGAATTAGGCATAGATATTCAAATTAATGAAGAAAACATTATAAATGATAATTGGTTAGGGATAGGATTAAGTGTAAGCTCCCAAAATGTAAGTGATTTTAGTAATCCTAAAATTTTTAACGGAGTTAATGATATCTTCTGGCAATATGGTAATACTTTCACCGTTTCGGGTAACACTGAATCTATTGCTACTATAAATAATAAAACAGTAATTGCTTTATACAATGGAACTACTCAAGGAAAAGGAAATTTAGTAGCTTTTGGAGATTTAAATTGGATTTATTATAATTATCTGTCTGCATCCCATAGCCAAGATCACTTTTATTTATTAAATAATCTTATGGAATTCTTCTTACAAGAAGAGCAAGCATCTATTAATATTAATTTAAAAAGAGATCGCGTTTCTGATTCAAAAATCGAGTTATCAATATACTTAAAGGATCAAAATTCTGAATCTCCAATAACACCATTAGATTACACTTCATTAGAGGTCTATATCAAAAATACCACTTTTTCAGAATCAATCATACTAAATTATACTTTCTCAGATAATGGTATTTATTTTAACAATTCATATAATCTTCCTTTCGTTAGTTATTCACCTTATACTATTGAAGTAAATCTTACAATGGGCTTAATTACATATAGTAGATTTTCCAAAATTCTCTATTTTGATGTGAGTAAAATGCCACAGATCGTTAATCTATCAAGTAGTGTTCTAAATATTACAAGAGCTCCTGGAGAGTCAATAAATTTAATAGCTGAGATGGATAGCTCAACTTACGGGAATATAGAAGGGTATCTTTCATTATTTTCCCCCTCAATATACAATTCAAAACAATCTATTAATCGAACTCTCATATTTAGTCATCAAGTTTCAAATAATTACAGTTTTAATTTCGATCCAGACCTATCAGAACCTTCAGGATTTGGGATCTATTACATTGCTCCTATAAATGCGAATTATACTAATCCAAACTCACCTAGAGCCGTTTTTAGAATTATTAATAATCCTCCCGAAATAGTAGAAGAAAGTTCAAGTTTCAATTTAGCTGGGTATACTGACATCTATTTTGATGAAACTGAATCTGATGAAGGATCTTACGTATATTCCGCAACCCAAGGAGACAGATTTAATTTTGCTGTAGATGTGAAAGATTCAGTAAATTATGAAGATAGTAATTCTAGCATGAGAATATTCGTAAACTTGTTTATCTGTTCTGTAACTGAGGATAGTTATATTGTTTTAATCTTTCCTCAATCTATTGTTGTATCTGAGTTAAACTATAAATCTGTCTCTGGAAAATATGAAGGAATGTTTATAATACCCGATACAATGCGGTATAGCACTATATCTGGTACTAAATCAATCCCTACCGCCGCAAATTTTGACTTCGATACTAATGAGGGATATTTAGGAATACTTTACCTCACAGTTTATGATAGTGAAGGTGAATTTGATGATTTTCTTATTATTTTAGTTATTTCAGAACGTCCAGTTGATCTTTCTCTAATAATCATAATAGTTATTTCAATCGTGGCTCTGTTAGGTGTTGTTAGTATGATAGTTTATTATGCTAGAAAGGCAAAATACCCAAGAGTAGCCCAAATTCAACCAAGATATGAAGATTATTATTATAGACCTTCATATGATGAGACGGAGGAAGAAACTTATATAGTACCTGATTCTATAACTTCACCGGGAGCTTCATTTTATTGTCCTTTCTGTGGAGGCCCAATCAAGGTTCCAAAAAAATATTGTCCAAATTGTGGGGAATCTCTCGAATTTTTCCATAAAAATGAGTAAAAAGTAAACTTTTTTTTAATATTTATTTTTTTTTGGTTTTTCTAATATTAATACATCTCCATCGCGAGTTCCTACATACACTTTAGAAGCCATTCCAATAAAAAATCCAGTATCGACAACACCAGGAATAGATTTGATTTTATGATCTAGTTTCGAAGGGTCATCAATTTCACCAAAATCTACATCTATAATAAAATTGCCATTATCTGTAATTAATGGACCACTTTTTGATTGAGCCATTCGAAGTACTGGATTTCCACCTAAGTTTTTCAATTTCATCATGATTGGAAAATATGCCATAGGAACTACTTCTATAGGAACTCCTTTTTTCCAATTTCTACCTAATTTTTCAGAATTTTTTCTAAAATCTACTATAATAATAAGAACTTTTGAATTTGAAGCAAGAATTTTCTCCTGAACTAAACAGCCACCTCCACCCTTAATAAGATTAAGATCCTTATCTACCTCATCTGCACCGTCAATATCTACATCTATTTCAGGATATTGTTCTAAAGTTCCTAATTGTAAACCATTCTCTATAATTAATTGATATGCTTGGAATGAACTCGGAATACATTTTAAATTTAGAGATTTTTCTTTGTTAAGTTCACCTAATTTTTGCACAGCATATACAACTGTTGATCCACTCCCTATTCCTATTATCATGTTCTTTTTAACATTTTCTTCTACAGCTTTTATAGCAGCCTTCTTCTTTCCCGATTCAATTAAATTTTCAGCCAAATAGATCACAGATTATTTATTTTTTGAGTAATTTTAGAATCCTAATAGCTAAATACGCAGCATTTTCGCCCCGATCAATACCAACACAAGCAACAGGTACTCCAGGAGGCATTTGAACAATCGATAATAATGCATCTAATCCTCCTAATTTTGCGCTAACTGGTACTCCAATAACTGGCTTTTCTGTTTTTGAAGCTATCACACCAGGTAAAGCAGCAGACAACCCCGCTACAGCAATATAAATTAATGCTTTAGATGATTTCAAGTACTTATCTAATTTTTCAGGATCTCGATGAGCTGATATGATATTTAATTCATGCAGAATGTTATTCTCTTTAAGAACTTTGATAACTTTATTATAAACCTCCTCATCAGATGTACTTCCAGCCACAACAGCTACATCAACTTTTTCACTCATAATAAAAGTAAAGATTTCACTAATATTAAGCATTTTATTAATTTTGTATTAATAAAAAAACTCGAATTCTCTTCACTTGATCAAAATGTTTAATTTCAGTTATAAATTCAAAAACCTAATATACAATTAATGATAAAAAAATTATTCAAAAGGTAAATAAAAATGGTAGAATTAAATGAAGTATGGTTGGTTGATTACGCACGTACCGCATTCTCACGATCGAGACCTGGTCAACCAGAAAGAGATGTTTTTGGTGAAATTAGGGGAGATGAACTCCTTGTACTATTACTCCAGAAAATGTTTGAAGATAAATTAGCAAATAAAGGCATTGAAAAGAAAGATATTGATGAGTTTACTGTCGGAAGCGCGTTTGGGGTAGGAGAACACTGGACTTACGGAGGAAAATTACCTACTTGGTTTGCCGGTATGGATGTGCATACATCCAGTGTATTTTTAGATAAACAATGTGGATCTGCTGCTGCAGGATTTCACTTAGGTTTTCTTGAGATCGCATCAGGGTATAGTAAGTGCGTACTTTCAACAGGACTTGAACATTTAACTCGAGTTCCTATGGGCATTACAAACCAATGGATTAGACCGAATCTCTCAATTGCCAAAAAAGATTCACCATTCTATGTCCAAAAATTTGCATCAAAAGGTGAATATGACTTGCTTGTCGCAACAGATATGTTGTCTACAGCACAAAAATTATTCGAAGAGGAGATTCCAAGATTTACAAAAGAAGATATGGACAAATTTGGTGTAAGATCTCATAATCTAACTATCAAAAGTCAGGAAGAAAAATTTTTTACATCAGGTGTGAATGGAGGAGAAATAATTCCAATTCAAGGACATGTAGAAGGTAATGTTGAAGAACCTTTAATGGTTGACAGAGATATGGCTGCTAGGAAATCAACCCTTGAAGGTGTTGCGGGATTAAGACCTGTGTCAAAACCACATTTTGTTAAAAAAACGGTGTATGGAGAAGAACTTGGTCGCAAAGGGTATGAAGAATATGTAGGTTCTAAGGATGGCGTCATTACGGCTGGAAATGCTTCTCCATTGAATGCTGGGGCTACTGCATGTGTAATGATGGATGCTAAAGAAGCTGAGAAGCGAGGTATTAATCCATTAGCGAAAATTTTATCAATAGGCTTTGCAGGAGTAGATCCAACTGTCATGGGCCGAGGTCCTGTTCCTGCCTCTAAAATGGCTTTACAGCATGCAGCGCTTACAGTTGACGATATTGATTTCTGGGAAATTAATGAAGCTTTTTGTATAGTTGCTTTAAATTGTATGGACAAACTTGGTATCCCCGAAGAAAGAGTTAACGTAATGGGGGGTTCTACTGCTATTGGTCACCCATTGGGTGCAACAATGTGTCGCTTAATTGGTAGTCTCGCACGTATTTTAAAGCATAAAAATGGAAAATATGGTATTGCCAATGCGTGTGTTGGTGGCGGACAAGGAGTAGCAGTCTTGTTAGAAAATCCAAGTGCATAATTAATCTATTTAAAACATATTTTTTTATTATTTTTTTTGAAGTTCAATTTCATGATTATATATTTTTCATTTTCTTCTTTTATAAATTCTAAACAGTACGAAATATCAAAGATAATCTTTCTCTTAGAAATATTTAAATACTAACCGATAACAAATTATCTTACAAAGAAATTAAAATGGAAGTGAAATCAAAATGCCAGTATATAAGAGTATTCAATTGGTTGGGACCAGTGATAAAAACTGGGCGGATGCAGTTAAAAATTGCTATGATGAAGCAAAAAAGAGCTTACGTGGTATCCGAAATATTCAGATAATCGAATCTGATGTGAAAGTTAAGGAAGACATAGATAAATTAATCTATCGAGTCCGAGTACAAGTTAACTTTCAATTAGAGAGATAAGATCTAAAATTTTCATTATTTTTTTCTTTTTTCTATAAACTCTCGCTAAAAAAGTTAGACTTGAATTTTGGCAGCTGAAATAACATATTCTCAATTTTATGGTCAAATTTTAATATGACGAATTCTATTTTGAATGTAGGGGTAATTATGTTTCAGTCAGGTAATATTTTAGATTTTTTGTCAGATCCTACAGTACTACAATATATAATTGGAGGTATTATTGCTCTTGTAGTTATTATTATATGTTGTTCTCTTCATAAGAAATTCACCTCAGATTAAAATTGACTAAAAGTGTTGGATCAAATCACTCAATTTCCATTCGCTTTAAGCTATCCAATTTCTTTCTCATCTCTGATCTTGCTGCTAAAGCGTAAGCAAAATCGGGGTCAATTTCTAACGCTTTTTCATAGAATTTTAACGCATCCTCATAATTTTCCATATCCTCGTAGACTAAACCTAAATTATATAAACAATATTTATAATCAGGCTTAATTTTTAATGCTTTTTCGAGATAAGTAATAGCATTTTCCAATTGACCTAAGTTGAAGCAGGCAATTCCAAGATTATAAAACGCTCTGTAATCATTCGGACTCAATTGAGTAATTTTTTCGAATAATTGTTTAGCCTTTTCATATCCTAAAGTATAATAGTCATTAAGATATCCACCATAATCGAATAATACTTTTATAAGACTATTTTTGACCTCTTCAGAATTAGAAAATTTTTTGTACAATTCATCTAAAATTTCCAAAGCCTCTTGAAATTTTTCTTGGTTTCTTAAACTTATTGCCTTTTCAATGAGTTGGTTTATTTCGCTGGAATTTTTCATAAAAATATTTCACTGAAGCTATAAATAAATAGAAAACGTTGAAGTTTTAATCACATTTCATTTTCATACCAAATATATCTTGACTTTTTCACACCCAATTTTAGGAATAGACTTCTTAAAGCTCCATCTGAATCAGGACAAATAAAATATACCTTATCAATTTTTAAAGATCTTTTAATATATAATAGTAGTTCTCGTATTACTTTCTCTTCAATACTTTTTTTAAAGGAATCTTCTTTTTTAGTCATTACTTGATGGATTAATACCCAATCATTACCTAAATAGTCTCTAAATAAAGTATAAGTCCCAAAACCTACGATTTTTCCTTCTTCTTTAGCTACAACCATAGAATTTCTATATTGAAGATCTAAAGTCCTCCGATTTAGCTCTTCTTCAAATTTTTCCCAATGGGAAAAGAAATAAGATTTGACCGCTATAAAATCCTTAAACAACTCCTTTAATGCTTCTTTGTCAGCCCTAGGATCATACCTATCAATTACAATCAAATTTTTCACTGTAGGAAATTTGATATTAAACAAAATATCTATTCTTTAATAAAAATTATTTTTTAAAACTAAAAATAATTTAGATTGATAAAATATGAACCGAAAGAATATAGACAAAACTATCTCAATTCCTTTAAAGAAGTTAAAAGATGAAACTATTATCCCAAATCCATCAAAACCTGGGGATGCAGGTGCTGACGCAAGAATTGTCGGATTTAAGAAAATAGTTCATGAAAATGATAAAAAAGAGTTAATTGATATTAATAAAGATACATACACATTGAAACCACTTGAAAGAATCGCTTGTCCTTTGGGTTTTTCGACAGCAATACCAGAAGGTTATTATTTTAAGGTAGTTCCGAGAAGTGGATTAGCATTATGGGATGGTTTGTCGATTGTAAATTCTCCAGGTACAATTGATGCGGGTTATAGAAATGAATGGATGGCAATAGTAGTAAATCTTTCTAACAAAGAAGTCACTCTAAAAAAGGGAGAGAGAATTTGTCAGATTATTCTATCAAAAATGTATAATTATAAATTTATTGAGACAAGGGAATTACCAGAATCTGAACGTGGAAAAGGTGGTTTTGGAAGTACTGGTAAGCACTAATTTTCAATTAAATTTTAATAATCTTGAAAAAACTATTATATTATGTCAGAAATAACAGATGAAGAAAAATTTATAATCGAAAAACTTAAAGAAAAAGGCGGAAAGCTGAATTACAAGGAATTACAAATTCTTTGTGAAGATCAATTCGAGGGAGTCAGATTAATTTTAAAAAAGTTAAAAGAAAAAGGAATATTAGATTATGAAGGGATGATACCTGGTTTTTCTGCCGAAATTGAGTTAATAAGAGCACTTTAAATTTTTAGATTTATTAATCATAAAACTCTTATTGCATTTTTTCTTTTCTTTTTTAGGATTTTATTATTAAAAATATTATGAGTGAAAATAATCTAGAGCCAGATAAGGAGAATTATATCGAAGAAATCTTAAATCCTAGAAGTATTTGTGTTTTTGGTGCTAATAACAACTTAATGACAACAATGGGGTCAATGCAACTTCGGAATATTATTTC
>JBHLLJ010000143.1:0-8380 GCA_048885705.1 Candidatus Hermodarchaeota archaeon
TATAAAAGAATTCGCTGGAATTGATAATCTTCCTGATGATATAAATGAACTAAAGGATTTTGCCACTGAATTATAATACTTTCCTAAGATTTTTCAATAGAATTTTCATTGAAATCAGATGCTTAATTTACCTTTCCATTCTTGGTTTCAAGATTAGTATAATAACGTTAAGGGCTAAATTTATGGCAGGATCTCAACAACCTGTTACTTTCATCATCAATATGCTCAATATCTTCATTGGCAAAATTATAATGAAAAGTGACATATTAATTACAACTATTCTTAATCTATAAGAAATCTAATACATTATTAAATTAAACATCAAATGAAATCTAATTTATAACCTATTCAATACTAGTAAGAAGTAAAAAAGTTGGTTAATATGAGAAAGTTATATTCTAAGCCAAAAAAAATTGGCGGAATAGAGTTAAAAAATAGATTTGTGAGATCAGCTACTGGCGAGCGTATAGCTTCTGAAGATGGAAGAGTTACTGATGATCTCATACAATTTTATAAAGTCTTAGCTGAAGGTGGTGTTGGATTAATAATTACGGGAGTCACCTATGTTCTTTCTAATGGGATGTCGATTCCAAATCAATTAGCTATTGATAAAGACGATTTAATTCCTGGTTTGAAAAGCTTAACTGACGCTGTTCATAAATATGGTGAAAATTGTAAAATTGCTGTGCAATTACATCATTCTGGTCGTCAATCAATGGTCTTGGAGAACCCGCCGGCTCCTTCTGTAGTTATTGAACCTACATTTAATGTGACACCAAAAGAAATGACAATAATGGATATTGAAGATACTGTAGACGCTTTTGCTGAAGCTGCAAGAAGGGCAAAAAAAGCCGATTTCGATGCAATTCAACTTCATGCAGCTCATGGATATCTTTTGAGCCAATTTCTGTCACCTTACACTAATAAAAGGACTGATAGATACGGTGGGAGTACAGAAAATAGGATTAGAATTATTGAAGAAATCTATAAAAAAACCGTGGATATGGTAGGAAAAGAGTTTCCAATATTGATAAAGATAAATGTCGACGACTTTTTAGAAGGTGGAATCAAATTAGACGAATCCATGAAGATTGCCAAAAAATTCTCACAAATGGGATTTGCGGCTATAGAAACTAGTGGTTGTATGTGGGAAGTTATTTTACGTACTAAAAAAGAACTTGGCTGGCATCCTGCGTTCAATCCTGAAGCTCGTACGGATATTAATTCTAAGGAGAAAGAAGCATATCACCTACCATATGCGAAAGAAATAAAAAAAGTCATCAACGTACCATTAATTTTAGTTGGGGGTATAAGATCCCTTGATGTTATTGAAAAAATATTAAAAGAAGAAAGTGCAGATTTCATTGGTTTATGTAGGCCCCTAATTCGAGAACCTGATCTTCCAAATAAATGGTTGAAAGGAATTGGAAAAACAACTTGTGAATGCATTTCATGTAATGGGTGTACTGCAAGCTTGTTATCGGGGAGTATTCGTTGTACTCAAAAAAAGTAATCCAGTTAAGCACCCCAGACGCCGGTTATAAAGAGATGTAAAAAAAATTGCAAAAAATGAGTTTATTGTTTTAGATTTATGAGATATAAATGCTTCATTATTAGTTTTTTGATTTTGGGATGATAAATTATTCAATCCTTTCTAATTTAAAACAAACAGGTCTGGCTCCATCCGTACAACTAGAATAAATTATTCCTGGTTGAGCCCAGGAAACATTTTCACCAGAATCTAATAATTCTAAGTCTTTCAATACTGTTTTCCAGCCCCATCCACAAAATTTTTCAGGCTTTTCTAAATTTTCTATTATTAATTCTTCTCCTTCATCAAAAATGTAACAGGTAGGCACTATTTCTCCTCTACTGTTTATGATTTCATGACCGAAAACATCCTTTGGATTAAATTTCTTTACAACAGTTACTTTTAATTTTGTCATTATAAGATCCCTTAAATTCTGGAGTGAATAATATTTAAAATTTAAGAAATCTGAAATAAATATAAATTTTTGAAAAAACTTCCTATATCTTCCGATAATGTGAAAATACCAATTTTGTAAAAACACAATGATGGTTTTATACTATTTTCCTTTTCGGAAACCTTACATTTCATAATTCAAAATAATAAATATCATGTTTAATTTCAATAATTAATAATATAAATTATAATTCAAATTAAGTATGTGAATGAATAAATGACAATTATTACAACAAAAAAGCCATTTGAAGAAATTCTGACAGCGATTAAGGATGTCAAGAGAATCGGTATCGTTTCATGCGGTTCTTGTGCAGCTATGTGTCAAACTGGTGGAGAGGAAGGCGCTAAAGAAATGGCAGAAAAATTAGAGAAAGAAGGATTCGAAATTAAACTTGTTATCGTTCCTGAGGAAGTATGTGACAATAGAGTAATGATAAAGGATTTCAGAAAAATAGATGAAGATTTAAGGGATATTGATGCAATTTTGACTTTAAGTTGTGGTCTTGGAGTAGCTAGCATTACAAAAGTCCTTGAAAGAAAATATCCTCATATTCCAGTTTTTATAGGTACCAATACAGAATTCATGGGAATGACAGAAAGAATTGGACGTTTTTATATGAGATGTCGTGGGTGTGGTGACTGCTTATTAAACGAGACTGGAGGAATATGCCCAATCACAACTTGCGCGAAATCACTTATGAATGGTCCGTGTGGGGGTATGGTAAAGGGTAAATGTGAAGTTGGAAATTATGAGAAAGATTGTGGTTGGATTTTAATTTTCAATCGGTTGAAAGAATTAGGAAGACTAGATTTATACAAAAAGTTAAGAGATCCAGTAGACTGGAGTGAATCTGGTCACCAAAGAGAAGTAGTCTGGAGGTAGAATTCAAATGTCAGAAAAAAGAGTTTATTCTAAATTAGGACAAAAATTAGCAAATGGAGAATTTATTCTGACAGGAGAACTTGAACCTGAAAAAACTTGTGATTTGTCTCATACAATTGAAGAAGCTAAAGAGATGGCGCCTTATGTCGTAGCGGCAAACGTAACTGACAGTCCTCTTGGAATAGTTACAATTAATAGTATGGCCGCATCTCATATTATTCAAGATGCATCTGGATTAGAGTGTATTTGGCAATTAACGGTTCGAGATGTAAATAAATTAGGTATTGTTGGCATGATAATGGGGGGTCATGCCTTAGGGCTGAGGAATATTCTTTCTCTTACAGGAGATCATCCTTTTCTAGGCGATATGAAAGAATCTAAACCAGTTTTTGATCTTGATTCTGCAACTTTAGTTAAACTTGTTCGAGAAATGGTTGATAAAAAATCAATAAATGGACATGAGATTGAACATCCTCCAACCTTTCACGTAGGAGCTGCCGGAAATCCGAATGCTGATCCGATGGAAGCAGAAATCCTCAAAATTGGAAGAAAAGCTGAAGCAGGAGCTGAGTTCATACAAACTCAAGTAGTATATGATTTAGAGCGCACAATTGAGTTTTTAAGCGAAATAAGAAGATATAAAATCCCTGTTTTACTTGGAATTTTTCCAATGAAAAGTTATGGTATTGCTAAGGGTTTTGATATGTTTGTTCCTGGTGTAGATGTACCAAAAGATATTTTAGCTAAATGGAAAAATATTAAAACAGAGTTTAAAGATGACAAAAAAGAACAAAATAGAATGTACGATCAGGCTAATTATGAATTTTTCAAGCCTTTTATTTCAGAACTCAAGAAAAAGGGATTGCTAGCGGGTGTACATTGTATGGCAGTCCATTATCCTCGCATTTTCCCTAAATTGGTGGAAGTAATTAAAGCGTAAGATATTTACATAAAACAATTTTATTTTTTTATCTTTTCCTTTTATATAGATTAGCTATTCGGAAAATAATATAAGTGTTGGAGTAATATTGAAGACATTAATTATAAAAATGAATAAAATAACATTTAGAGGGAACAAACTATCATGTCAAAAGAGACTCTTGACTTTATAAAAAGCCATCTAGGGTATTCAGATGAAGAAATGAAAATATTTATGGAAAATCCAAGGAATCTTGAAGTTCTTAAGAGATCTCCTAAATTAATGAACAAGACAATAGTAATAGAAGTAGTTGAATCTCATGGTTGTAATAGCCAGCATAAGGTTGGAGATAAATTCTATTTTGATGGTTTTGGGAATTTATTAACTAAACTTTGCCCAAAAAGAATCTGTATATCAGCATTGGGTGCTGCTGAAAATTTAATACATGCTGTAGGCGCATTAATGTATGCTGGTCAAGATCCAAATGAAATACTATTCAATAGAGTAGGGTGTCCTGATATAGGTTTAAAATGTGGTGGTTGGGGCAACATTGTTATGGAAGTTAAAGTAATAGACCGAAAAAAGGACTAAATAAATTATCATTATATTTTTTTTATTTCATTAATCTGGTTATATAATTTTTTTTGTTAGGGAACCTAAAATTATAGAGTTTTCATTTTCACAAAATAGTATATATATAAGTCTATACTCAAATTACATACCATTTAAGAAATTCAATGGTAGTTAAAAATGGATATAAGTGATTTAAAAATAGGAATTGAGAATTCATATATACCTCCTTTTGAAAATAATGTTAGATTAACTAAAAATTTTGAAAAATATGGTTTTGATTCTCTGTGGTTTCCAGATCATATAATGAGTTGGTTTCCTGATGCTATTTGGACTCCTGAACTAGTAAATCTCTCAACTTTTATGAAAAGGCCTCATGATATCTATAATGTGTTTCCTACAATGGCGATTGCAGCTAATAGTACTAATAATGTATTTTTAGGTACATCAGTTACAGAGACTTTTCGACATCCACCTTCAGTGTTAGCCCATATGATATTAACCTTAGATCATATATCAAAAGGAAGGATAATTCTTGGAATAGGTGCAGGTGAGGGAGAGAACATTATACCCTATGGGATCAAATGGGAAAAGCCTGTGAGTCGTTTAGAGGAAGCAATTAAAATTATCAAACTTTTATGGAAAGAAGATAAAAAAGTAGATTTTGATGGAAAATTTTGGAAATTAAAGGATGCAGTTTTATCTTTAAAACCATATAAGAAGAAAAAAGCACCTCCTATATGGATAGGTGCCTTTAGGCCTAAAATGCTTGAATTAACGGGTAAATTAGGGGATGGTTGGCTCCCTTTTAATACTCCACTTGAAAAATATAAGGAAGGTATTGAGAAAGTCCAATTATCAGCAAAAAATGAAGGCCGTAATTTGGATGAGATTACTCCTGCTGTTGAATTATGTTCAATCATCGACGAAAAACGCGAAGAATGTGATAGGATGGCTGAGAGTCCTCTAGTAAAAAATCAACTACTAGGCTATTCAGATGATTACTTTAAAGAATATGGTATTCCACATCCTTTTGGTGATGGCTTTTATGGTGCTTTAAATTATTATCCAACATGTTATGATAAACAAACACTATTAAAAGCCTTCCAGGAAATTCCCACACAAATGGTTGAAGATACTTTTTTAGTAGGCACACCTGATGAAGTTATTAGCAAAATGGAAAAATACGCGAAAATTGGGGCTAAGCATATAGTACTCTTTAACACTGTACCTTGGTGTGATATAACCAAGTTAAATACTTCAATTTTTAGTATTAAAAAAGTTTTAGACTATTTTAAGGAAGATTCAGCTGAACAATTCAAAGAAATTGAAGCATAAAGTAATTTTACAATAAAACTTAATTTTTTTAATAATATGTGATTTAAGTCTATTTTTAACCGAAAGAAATACCACCCGGTTTAGTTAACAGGCTCCAATCTTCCCAAGCATAGCTAGTATCGATCATAGTTGGTGAATTACAACTACAACATTTTTCTGTATCTTTTAAATATTGTTGGAAACGTGGTAGCTCCATTGCTTCTTTAACTGAAATATTACGTAGATTTGCGATTGGTTTATCTAATTGAAGACAATCTTCAATATCCCCATTCGAATTAACAAACATAAATACTTTTCTCGCATGACATCGATATGATTTCTTTCCTCCAATAAAATGTTTTAGATACATTTCCGAATTTAATATATGAGAACCATTTCTTTTTGCTGTTAAAATTTTTGAAAATGCATCGCTTATTTCTTGATCTGTTGCGAAAAGCGCTTCTTTTTCATCTATATCCCCATTTGAATAATGACGTATAGTATTTATTACATTAAACGCAATAGGAACCTCAAGTTCATCCCCCAGATTTATCATTTTATCAACACGATGGATATTATATTTACTTATTGAAAAGCTGAACTGTAAAGAAATAAGAGGATAATCCCTTTTTATAATTTCAATCGATTCCATAATTTTATCGTATAATCCGGGTAATGATCTAATTTTATCATGTTCTTTTCTTACAGGAGAATCAAGAGACATTAGAATAAGGTCAAGATCATTCCCAAATTCAGAAATCCGAGTAGGAATAAGAAAGCCATTAGTCACCATTCCTATAAAAGCAAAACCAGCTTCATGTTTTGCAAATTTTATAATTTTCGCAATGTCCTTACGAAGTGTAGGTTCACCACCCCAAAGAATTGATATTAAAAATCCTTCTTCTTTAGCTTCTAGATAAATACGCTTTATTTCTTCTAAAGATAATTCATTCTTAACTGAATTATCCTTCCAAAAACAAGACTCGCAATCACAATTACATCGTAATGTTGTAAGGAAATGAAATATGAATGGTTTACCTCCAAGATCCTTTGCATTTTTTGCTGCTAAAGCTAATCTGGCAATTAATTTACTTTTTCTACGTTTTATCTCTTTTATTGATAGGTTTTGTTCCATAAAGAGTAATTAATTTATAGTTCTTTTTATCTATTACGACAACTGCTGATTTTTGATTTTGGAATTCGTAATTCGAAAATTGATTTTCATATCATAAATTCAATGATCTCTAAACCATCATGCATGTCTGTCACATAAGCAATATTACCGATAACTTCTTCATCATTCGCATGACCTCCATCGAAAAATTGAGCTAAAATATAATTTCATATTTTTTATTTTAGAGTATTTATTATATTTTATCATAATATATTTAGGTATAATAGAGTAATTTTCCATTCTTTTCTATTATTTTTACTTTGTTTTGAGCTTCAAGATAAAATAGATGGCCTAAAACTTCGCTTAAAGCCATATATGAATTCATCTCATCTAAGTCTTCTCCAAAATGGATTTGAGAAATTCTGTATGCTGTTAAGGGATTTTTTTTAATAACATTTGAAATCTCATGTAATCTATTTTTATGATGTTTTTTAATTTCTAAAATTCTCTCGTGTGGGTTATAAATTATATCTTGGTGCGCTGGAAAGATAATTTTAGGGTGTAAACCATCAATTTTATCTAATGAAGTTAAGTAATGCTTTAAAATATTGTTAAAATTATAATCTTTGTACTCCTCTGCCATATATCTTGGAACTACAAAATTTCCAATGTGAGGAGTGATTCGACTTAAAATGTGGTCACCAGAGAATAAATATTTTCTCTTTTTATCAAAAATACAAATATGACCAAAACTATGCCCTGGAGTCCAAATAATTTCTAATCTATCCAATACTAAGTCTCCATCATGCACTATAACATCAGGTTTCTGGTATTGTAAGAATTTTGGCCAAAATGTAAAAAATTGGACTATATTATCTCCCTGCTCTTCACTAATCCCATACTTTATCAATTGGTTTGCTACTCCTCTAGCTTCTTGTTTTAATTCATTCAAGTTATCATTATTAGTTTCCCATCTTAAAATTTCATGAGTAATATCGTGCATTAAGATTTTAAGATCTGGATTTTTTTGCTTGAGAAGCCGAATTAATCCTATATGGTCAGTGTGCATATGAGTAATTATGCAATAGTCAACATCTTGAACCGAAATACTTAATTCTTCAAAAGCAGAAAATAGTTTCTTCTTCCAGTTTCCCATATTTAAACCGGAATCAATAAGAATATTCTTTCCATTTATTTTAAACAAATAAAGACAAACATATTTAACTGCGAAAGGAACATCAATCTTGATTTGATAGATCCCTTTAATTTCCTTCACTGAGATTTTAGAACTCGACAATTTTTACGTATTTACTATTCTTACTTTATTAGGTAAAACTTTGAGAATTTTTGTACTTTCTTATCTTAATTTTAAGAATTTGTTTGACAAAAAAATTAAAGATTATAAACTTGGAAAAAATACTAATCCATAATCTCTTTTAATTCTATATTCAAGAAAATAATGGCAGAAATGAATAGTTTGATTAAACTTTCGAAAAAACATGTTAAACCAGCATCTAAGGTATTATCTAGGGCTTTTCAAAATGATCCTGTACTTCGTTGGCAAATTTCTGAAGCAAATGAAAGACTAACAAA
>JBHLLJ010000144.1:0-8306 GCA_048885705.1 Candidatus Hermodarchaeota archaeon
ATGACTCGATTAATTGACAACCCAATTAGAAGGAAATTAATCCAAAAACCCGAGACTGTTGCTAAACGGATGAAACTCGAACCTGGAATGACTGTTATTGAGATTGGACCTGGAAAAGGAAATTATACAAAAGCAATAGCTAAAAGTATTTTGCCAAATGGAAAGGTGTATGCGATAGACATCCAAGAATCTATAATTAATCGCTTAAGAAAAAAGATTGAAAAGGAAAATATTGAGAATATTATTCCTAAAATTGATGATGTGTATAATCTTTCTTTTGAGAATGAAAGTGTTGATCGTATACTTATGATTACTTGCCTTCCAGAGATTCCAGAGCCTATAAGAGCTCTGAAAGAACTTAACCGAATCTTAAAACCAAATGGGCTGATATCTTTAAGCGAAATGCTACCTGATCCAGATTATCCTAGACGAAAAACAGAAAAAAAATGGGCAAAAGAAGCAGGATTCGAATTTCTGGAAGAATTTGGTAATTTCTTTCTTTATCAATTAAACTTTAAAAAGAAATAATAAATCAATTAAAAAATAAGTGATTTCAATTTTATCATTTTTTAATAGTTATTCATAAAATCTGTATAACTATTACTTTATATTAATCGTATTCATATTACTTTTTTTACTAGAAGAATGACTATATTCTTACTGTATAAGATAAAATTAAATCATAAAAGATGTTAAATACAAAATGAACTATTATGCATTTTTCGGATTGTCATCATCTATATCATTAAACTCATTTAATTCTTCTTGATCATGAAAATAGCAGCACCCATCTGAAATGCGATACTCATCTTCCTCATCAACTTCTTGAGGATCATCTCCTTTACTAATTAAAAATTTTTTCCATTGTTTCATTATTCATCAATCAAAATTGCAAAATAACCCATTTAAAGGTTATCCATTAGATTTATTAATGATCAGAATAATTCACTTCACTATAATAATTAAACTTTAAAAAAAGTAAAATTAAATTATGAAAATAGAAGGGTTAAAGATACATAGGAATTTATCTTGGTTTCTTGCTTTTTTTTCATTAGTTGTGCTTATTATTGTATCTCTAAGTAAATTTCTTGAAATCTATAATTTTTATCCCATTCTTCACCTAATTGCTGAATGGATTCTATTGGGAATTCTAATTATACATTGTATACTCTCACAAAAATATTTGAAACTTTGGTGGACTCGTATCCTTAAAGGTTTAAAAAGTAAGAGAGTTCGCCCCATATACATTTTTAGATTGATTCAACTCATTACGAATAGAGTAATAATTATTTTAGCTGTGCTTGTAGTAATATCTGGTTTAGGATACTATGAATGGTACGCGGGAAGCATAGGTGTTGTAATACCATTTGAAATACACATATACTATGATTTTTCATTGATGGTCTGTATTATAATCCATGTTAGTGTTGGATTCAAATTTATGTTTATAAGAAAGAGAATAAAGCAAAGAAGCTCAAATATCTTTATTGTGCTATTCTGTGTTTCTTTGATTTTTGTCATTACTTTTTTAAATATATTTTGTTAATATGCGAGGTGAAAATCCTTTTGAAAATTTATAAAGATTTAGGAGAAGGAATGATAATTCATAATCTGAAAGAGTCTGATATTAACTCTTTAATTGATCTTGTAAAAAGAGTTTTTCCGGACATTAATGTTTCTCCTACTGTTCGTCGACTTATCAATTATTATCCTATGTTCTCATTAAAAGATAGCATTATGGTTTTTGACACAAATAGCAATAAAGTTATAGCTTATCTTTGTCTCATTAGAGGTATTTTTGTATTCAATGGAATAGAAATTCCCTTTGGGCAAATGGAAATAGTTGGAACTGATCCTGATTTTCAGCATAGAGGCCTAATTAGAGAATTGAATCTTGTTTATGAAGAACTTTCTTCTGAATATAACTTACCGATATTAATTATTCATGGCATTCCCTACTTCTATCGTCAATTTAAATATGAATTTGCACTGCCTTCAGAAAGTTTTTTACCAATAGCACTAGAAATTATACCTCCCCTAAAGAATGGTGAAATTGAACCACTGACTATTGAGAAGGTAAAAAATAAAAAATTTTTTGAAAATTATTTATCTTGTCGAACAAAGCGTAATTCATTTTTGGATCTCTATCGTAAGGTTGATACAGATCATTGGGAATACATTTCTCATGGAAAATTAGGTGAAGTTGGTGGTATAGATTTATACATTATAAAGAAAGAGGATCATTATGTTGGATGCTTTTATCTTGAGGAATTTTTTAAGAAAATACAAATTAGAGAACTATGGCTTGAATCTGTCCATTATGCACCATCAGTCCTTCGATTCGTTATGAAAATAGCTAGAAGTTTTAACTTACCTCTCTGTGTTTCACGACCTGCTCAAGAATCACTTGTTCCTTATTTCGAACATATTACCGAAGCAAAATTTCCTACACCTTACGCTTTTTATGTTAGAATTCCATCAATTAAAAAGTTCTTAATATTAATTAAACCGGTTCTAGAAGCAAGATTAGCAGCATCAGAATTTAAGCAAATTACTGATTTAATTACTCTAAGTTGTTATACGGAAGGTTTCACGTTGAATTTTGAGCACGGAAAACTAAAGGAAGTAGAACAATTGAAAAAAAATGAACTAGGTGAAAGTCATATTAGGATCCCACCTCTCATTGTTTATCAACTCCTATTAGGCTATCGAACCCTTAATGAACTTGAAGAAATATACCCAGATGTTTCAGTAAATGCCTTATATAAGTCTTTAATCCAAACCTTGTTTCCAAAAGTCAAAGCAAGTATTACTCCATCACTATAAATTTCTTATATGTGAGTGTAGATATTATTAGAAAAAGAAAAATAAAAAAAATGAATAAAATGATTGCTTCTTCGTTTTTGATTTCCTATAATCTGTTGATAATCAATTCAGCCATTCGGTTTGAGAAACCCCATTCATTATCATACCAGCTTAACACAAAAACCTGATCCTCAATAACCTTTGTCCAAAGACCATTAAATATTGAACTGTGTGAATTACCAATAATATCACTACTTACAATTGGATCTTCAGTATATTCTAAGATACCCCTTAAATTATTATTAGAAGCTTCTCTCATTTTACTATTTACATCTTCAGCAGTGCATCTATTTTCTACTATAGCTTTTAAATCTACTACACTACCATCAATTGTAGGTACTCTTACGGCAATACCATCCAATTTTCCTTTAAGTTCTGGAAACACTAATCCTATTGCTTTAGCGGCACCTGTAGATGTAGGAATCATGTTTTGAGCAGCAGATCTTCCACGGATCATTTTATCCGGAGAGCCTGCTCGTGCGATATCTCCTGTACTTTGATCATTGGTATAAGAGTGGATAGTTGTCATTAATCCATATTTTATTCTAAAATTATCTTGTAAAACTTTAACTACAGGTGCTAAACAGTTAGTGGTGCAAGAAGCATTAGAAATAATTTTATGTTCAGCAGTAATTTTATCATCGTTACATCCGAGCACAACAGTTATATCTGGATCTGTAGCGGGAGCACTTATTAAGACTCTTTTTGCACCAGCAGTTAGGTGCTTACTAGACCCCTCTCTATTAACAAATCGACCTGTACATTCAGCAGCAACATCAATATTATTATTTCCATGAGGTAAATTCGCAGGATCTCTTTCTGCAGTAATAGGTATATTTTTTCCATCAATAATCAATGAATTATCGGTAGAATCTACTTTACCTTTAAATTTTCCAAAGACCGAATCATATTTTAGAGCATAAGCTAAGTACTTTGGCTCAAAAAGATCGTTGATAGAGACTATATCAATATCATTCCAGAAATTATCATATACCGCTCTGAAAAACAATCGACCGATTCTTCCAAAACCATTAATTGCGACTCTTTTTGCCATCTTTATCACTTTTTTTAAATTATATTAGAAATGACAATCTAAATATTGGTAGATAGTTTTTTAATTTTATAGTTTTATATTTTTCTACACTTAAAATTACTATATAGCAAATTTTAAGGGGATATAATTGGAAAGTTTGGAAAAAACAATCGTCAAAAGAATTGATGAAATGAGAGAGGAAATTATAAAATTTCACCAGCAAAGCGTTCAAATTCCTTCTGAAAATCCACCATCCAAATATAAGGAAATCGCAAAATTTACAGAAAATAAAATGAAGGAAATTGGGTTAAAAACGCAAATAAAAAGAAATAATGTGATTGGTGAATGGGGTAATGATAAAGGTAAAACATTAATTTTTAACGCTCATTACGATACTGTTCAAGTTTTTAATGGTTGGACAAAAAACCCGTTCGGTGGCGAATTAATAGATAACAAAATTTATGGTGTCGGTTCTTGTGATGATAAATCCTGTGTAACAGCAGAAATTTTTGCCGTTAAAGCTTTAATAGAAGCTGGATTTAAACCACAGGGAAAATTGGTAGTAACTGCTGTAGGAGATGAGGAAACTGGAGGATTAAGGGGAGTAGAATATTTGTTAAATGAAGGGTTAATTAAGGGTGAAGCTTGTTTATTGGGAGATGCTCCCGCAGAAAATCCCTTTGGATATACAGGTGGTACAATGTATATAACAATTACGATACGAGGAAAGCAAGGTCATGGTCTAGGCGCTCCAGATTTACCAGACCCTTATCGTAATGAATATTCGGGAATCAATACAATTGAACGTATGGTAAAAATTATGAACTTTTTATTAGAGTTAAATAAAGAATTTATGACCAAGGAAACTAAATACGCAATATCAGAGAGTGCAACAACAAAAATAAGTCACATAAATCTTGCTGAAATACATGGGGGAAATAAAATTACTACTGTACCTGATAAATGTTATCTACATTGTAGTGTGAATACAATTCCAGAACAAGATATTGAAAGTATTAAAAAACGGATATTAGATTATGCTGAGCAATTGAAGCAGCAAGATCCTTACTTAGATATTACAGTACAAATTCCTATTTCAATGGAATCCTTTATAATTGATGGTAAATCGGATTTTGCAAAAGCAGTTCAAAAATCTTTCCACGCAATATATAACGAGGAGAGAGATTTTAAGTTGGTTATGCCATCAACTGATGCCCATTGGTTTCAAGAGAGAGGTATAGAAACTATTTTAATTGGCACGGGGCGAGGTGATACAAATGCACATACTGTTGATGAATTTGTGTATATCGAAGATTTGATTAATACGACCAAAGCATATGCCTTGACAGCCTTGCATTATTTGATATAATAAAAATTGTTCAATAGAATCCAAATACTTCATTAAAAATCGATATGATATTTTGATTTTCTAATGGAGAAAAAATTTTGCTTTTTTCTTGTGTTTTCAGTTTTTCATGATGATATCATTGAAGAATTTAAATAGTAAAATTTTCTTGTCAATACTTGTAAGAGTATAAATACCAAATCCAAATTTTTTTTATAGTGCAAAGATGTCAAGTTACAAATTAAAAGTATTACTCACAGGTGCTGAAACACTATGCAAACCAAGCTTAATTCAGAATTTGGTTAAAAATAGGTTTCGATCAAACTATAAATTAACTGTTGGAGTTGATATTTTAACTAAAGATGTTGAATTTCGACAGGGAGAGATTGCAACTCTAAGTATCTGGGACATAGGAGGGCATAAGAGATTTGAATTTATACGTAATAAGTTTTACAAAGGTGCAGCTGGAGCATTATTCGTTTTTAATTTAGGTCAAGAAGCGACATTTATTAAAATAAAAGAATGGTTTGCTGAAATTAAAAAGTTTGCGGGTTCTATTCCTTTTATATTAATCGGAAAAAATATTCATTTAAATAAATTAGCAGAAAAAGGAATCAACCGAAAAATGGCTCGAGAATTTGCTAGAAATGAGGGAGGGTTTTATATTGAAACTTCTCCAACCGATATTGATATAATAGAAGAGACAGTTCGTAATTTTACTCGTAGAATTATAATTTCAAGAAGTATTTAAATAGAGAATTCTTCTTTATGATCTGGTTTGCCAATTAAAAAAATTCACAATAAGCTGGAACAATTAATCAATTCTTTAACTATTAAAGAGAATCAAAAGACATTTCTTCAACAAAAGACTACTGAATTCTATAATGAGCTAAAGAATACAAGTCAATATCAAATGCCTTCTTGGTCTAACATTTATTTATCCTCGAAAGAATACACCTTTGAAAGATTCTGGTACGGTGATTCTTTCGATAGAGGTATTTTTATTAAAAATCGATATGATATTGACTTATATTTTGTGTATAGTAAAAGTAATTCTCAAAATTCTTATGGACAAAAAAAACTAACAGGAGATTTCCTTTTTGAATTAATTTATTCAAATCTTAAATCTTTCCATTATTATCATGGAGAGGATATGAAATTATTAAAAGATCCGCCTTATAGGTATGCAATTCCAATTAGAATGGATTATTCTGGTATTTCTATTCTATTTGATTGTATTCCCGCGATTCAATTACCCAACGAATATCTTGTTATTCCAAATAGTTTAGGAGGAATTAAAAAAGTTAATCCAAATTTGGAATTACAAGCATTTTCTAAATTAAGCAAGAAACAAAATGGAAAAATAATTAAACTTATATTCCTTATTAAATACTGGAATTTTACGTGGGGGAAACCAATTAAAGGTTCCCTTCTTGAACGTCTAACTGAATACATATTTGATAAAATAGAGATTAATAGATGGGATGAAGCCATGCAGACTTTCTATAACCAAGCATTTCACCTCTTAAGCGAAAAGAAGAAAATAACTGATAGGGTATTTAATCAAGATTCTATATTAAATGAATATTCGAGTATTGAATTAGATAATTATATTGAAATATTCAAAGAAGCAGCAACTTATGCCAAGAGAAAATTTTGGAAAGACACTTTTGACGAATTTTAATAATAAGTAGTTTAAGTTTCAACTTTATTTTGTATTTATATTTAATAATAGCCTAATTTCTCTATTAAAGCCTTAGCAATTCCCAGATTTCTACTAGCTACCTCTATAGGCAACCAGGGCCACTCGCACCCCGACGAGAATTGGTAAAGCCCCCCAGGCTTCCCATTTTCGATTGTTTTAGTGATTTCTTCAATGACTCTTGAAGGGGAATATGAATCACTTCCTAAAATTTGAGTGTTGGTGTTTCCTCGAATACAATTTTTATTTCCAATCTTTTTTTTTGCAGTTTTTAAATCGACCTGATAATCTAAATCTATAATTGATGCATTTGTACTTGATATTAATTGAAGCATATCTCGTCCTTTGGGATCAACCACTGAATTATCTCCGCACACATGATATAATACGGGTACTTTTTTCTGAATATCAACAAATAGGCTACGAGTAGCATGTAGGCAGCATTTTTCATATCTCATGGGACCTATTTGTGATATTGCTGAGTCTCCAGCACCAATTATATGAGCTCCAGCTTCAATTTGTAAATCTGCGAATTCTTTCTGTATTGGAATGATCCTATGAATTAAATTCTTAATCCTTTCAACCCAATCAGAAAATTTGCACTGTAATAATACATTAACTAATCCAAATAAACAGCAAATTTCCGCAAAAGGAGCTTCAATCCATCCTATAATACATAATTTATCTCCTACTTCTTTAGATAATAAGTTAACAGCCTGTACTCTATTATTTATTCTAGGGTGTTCTAAAAGTTCAGGAGTCTCTATCGAATCAAAATCTTCCACCCATATATTTTTTTTAGCCACTGGTGTATGACCATCCCAATCGATTTCAACACCCCATGCGCTTGCTTCTCGATACGCATCAGTAGAGACATTTACATGATCTATTCCAAAAAATTCAGCGCACTTTATTTGACCTTTTGCTAAAAATTCTGGTTTTTTACAATAATCGTGATTATAACTGACATTAATCAATGAAGCTGCTAAATGCATAATAAATGGATTGAATGGGATTTTTTCAGGAATTCCTTTAATTGCAGATAATGTTAATTCTAATGAGTTCATTTTTATGCTAATAAAGATTTGATTTAGTTATTTATAGGCTCTATTCTCTATTGCAGAATCAAACATTGCAACAATATTTTGAGGCGACACTTCGGCTGTAATATTATGAATATTTGCAGCAATATAACCTCCTCCGGGCTTAAAGCATTCTATATTCCTTTTAACTTCCGCCTTAATTTGTTTTGGAGTACCAAATGGAAGAGTAAACTGAGTATTACATAATCCCCCCCAAAATGTAATTATACCCCCAAACCTTTTTTTAAGACTACAAGGTGCCATATCATAAGCAGAGAT
>JBHLLJ010000145.1:0-8170 GCA_048885705.1 Candidatus Hermodarchaeota archaeon
TTTTCTACTCCAGCATTTTCAGCTTCTTTAATAATTTCTTCAAGGATAAGATAAAGATTAGCATGACAATGGATATCTATTAACACTAATAAAACCTCAAAATTACATATTTCTAACCTGGGAAAAAATTACATGTTATTTACTTGCTCTCGTACTAGAGCAATTTTTTTAACCAATTCAAACTTTTTTCTCCAATTATATTCATAAGTCTCTAAATCATTTTGCAAAGATTCTAATTCCTTTAATAGCATATTCTTGAGATCATCTTTGGTGAATTGTCCAATATGTTTTGGCAGAGGTTCAATTTTTGCAGCTCTCTTTATTCTCAAATCAGATATCGCTTTTGCTAATTGTGCTTGGAATCCTTTTGATTGTGTTGGATCAATATTTTCTAAAGTATCAAAAGAATGTTTTAAGCCATTAATAAATGCTTCTAGATCTTCGATATCGACTTTATCTTTTGCCATATGTAATCGTAAATAATCATTCACATAAGAATATAAGTTCTAGAAAGAAATTTAATATTTATTATTGTTTATTTTGCTTTAAAAAGAAAAATTGAAAGATATTACTCAAAAAGAAAGCATTATAAAAAGAAAAATAAAAAAAAAGAAAGAAAAAAAAAATTAATTTTATATATTTAAAGTTCTCCTGATAATTCACTCTGCTTTATAGTTTTTAAAGCAGCTAATTTGTCTTTCAGTCCAAATCTTTGTTTTGCTTTTGGATGTACCTGCTTCATTTGTCCATTTCCTCCACCGGATTTGGCTAACTCATTCTTCAAGTCCTCGGCTAAAGTACCTAATTTATTTGCTGTCGCTGTTATTTCTTCCATTGAAGCAGTCTGTTGCTCAGAAGAGGCGCTAATTCCTTCGAGTGCTCGTGAATTTTCCTCACCTGCAACCGTAGTAGATTCAATATCTTGTGTTATAGTTCCTATTAAATCAACTGTAGACTGGATACGCCTTGTTATCTCTCGAATCTCGTGACCAGTTTCATCGACTGCTCCTTTAGATTCTTCAGCTAACTTTCTTACTTCATCTGCGACTACTGCAAACCCTCGACCATGTTCACCAGCCCTTCCAGCTTCTATACTAGCATTTAAAGCCAATAAATTCGTTTGTTCTGAAATATTTGTTATTAAACCCATAATTCTATTAATATCTGTTGTTGATTTCGTGATTTCATGAGAAAGATCATAAATATTTCTAGAACTTTTACTAATTTCTACGAGCGAGTTCACTTGATTTTGAGTATTTGATGATACTTCTTGAGTTGTTGAAGCAATTTCTTCTGATGCAGCATTCACTTCACTTGCACTTGCGGCTAATTCAGTGGCCATATTTGCCACATTAACACTTGCCGTGGAACCTGCTTTTAATATTTTTTCCATATTTGATGTTACTCTTACAATCCCTCGAACAGTAGGTATTGCTATAGTAATTCCAACTATAGCACATATGCTTAATGCTATTATAGTGATCAAATAAGAAAAAACAACAGTTAATTGGGAAGATTGTATTTCTTGGCTTAGTTCTGTATGCATTTCAGAATGTATTCCATCTAAATCTAAAGATAAACCTTCATAATCTAATGCAACACCAACTAATAAATTATCAATATGATCTTTCATAGCAAATAAACCCTCTCCTCCTATAATCATATCAGCAAAACTGTGATGTGCATTTTCAATCTCAACAAGTTTAGGTGTTATTAAAGGATCTGATGGATAAAATGTATCTATTAATCCTACTATATAATCGAAATTTCCCACAGATGCATTAAATTCTAACGCAGTATCTTCACAGATTTCATGTAAGTATTCAAATGTTAAATAAATTTGTTCAGTAAGATAATTCTT
Source organism: Candidatus Hermodarchaeota archaeon (assembly GCA_048885705.1). GTDB lineage: Archaea > Asgardarchaeota > Lokiarchaeia > Sigyniarchaeales > SOKP01 > Loki-b32. Next base: position 1,862 of record JBHLLJ010000145.1, read on the forward strand.
CAACATGCTCGCATTTAATTTCATATAATAATCATCAATTAACCCAATCAAATCATTTATTAAAACATCTGTTTGCTCCCGAATTTCAACGCTGTTGTTTAATACAGTGTTTATTTCTAATCCATGTATAACTATTCCATGTTCCTCATTAGTGATATCCTCAATTATACAAGAAAAATCATCCCTAATACAAAAAAGTTCATCAAGATGATCAGGATGTAATTTTTCTAATAGTTCTAAGGAAGAATTAAACGTTGCAGCATGCTCTAAAATGTGATTGATAACACTTTCAATCTCAGTCTGAGATTTTCCTCCGCTATAGAGAGATTCATAAGTTTCTCGAATAACCAATTCCGCCTCATATAACAGTGTATCCACAGTTTCCATTACAATTATATCTTTTTGAGTAATTTCTTTAATACGTCCATCTAAGGAGTTTATTTGAGTCAATCCTACAATACCTATTGTTAAGGAAAAAGCGACAAGTACTGCAAATCCAAATGTCATTCTTCTACCAATATTCATGGCATTTCATCCCTTTTTATGTAATAAAATTTTTTTATAAATTACAGAAATTTCTGTATATTGACTATTCAACATTCATTTTTTCTATACAACTTTTTTGTTTTTGTGTTGAAAAATCTATATTTCAAAAATTTTTGTATGTTATTTTGTTTGAAAGATTATTTTTATAATCAAAAAATTTGTATTTAAGTTTTTTTTATTCAGAAATTGTACGAGAGCATCGGAGTATGTAAAGAAATTGTAGAAAAAAGAGTTTTTTTATGTAACTTTCTTAATTTTTTACCAAAAAAAATATTTGTTTAGTAGATTTGTGTGTTAATATCATTTATGTTATAAGAAGAATGATTTATCGTTTTTGCTTTTATTTATTCTTTGAAATTTTGAATTTTAACTCTTTAAAATTCTATTGATATGAACATTTCTCATAATTATATTTAAAATTCCATAAAAATTAATTAAAGTATAATTAATGACAATAAACGTGATGTTTTGCCACTAAATCCTGATAAGTATAAAATTAATTTTTTAACAGAATATCAAGAAAAACATCTATCAATTGATGATGCTATTAAAAAATATATTAAACCTGGAAATCGTATTTTTATCGATTCTGGTTGTTCGGAACCTATAGATTTAACAAAAAAGTTAATTGAGCTTGGATTAAAGCTTCCTGATGTTGAAATTTTACATTTTCTTAGCCTTAGTGATTTAGATTACTACGAAACTGCTGGTGGTATTGAAGATTTATATAGACATAATGCATTTTTTATTGGAAAATCTTTACGCAAATACGTGGATGCTGGTCAAGCAGATTATACTCCAATGCTACTTTCAGAGATTCCAAATTTGTTTAAGTCAGGGAAAATACACTTAGATACTGCATTAATTCAAGTGAGCCCACCGGATCGATATGGTTTTTGTAGTTATGGAATCAATGTTGATATTGTTAAACCAATTGTAGAATCCGCTGAATTTGTTGTGGCAGAAATAAATCCAAAAATGCCACGTACTTTGGGTGACTCGTTCATTCATATGGATGATATTGATGCCTATGTATTAAGTGATCATAATATTATAGAATTTAGTTATGGAGAACTTGATGAGGTTTCAACTAGAATAGCAAAATTTGTAGCTTCCTTAATAGAGGATGAATCTACGATTCAAATGGGAATTGGTCAGATTCCAAATGCAGTTACTAAAGAATTAATGGATAAAAAAGATTTAGGTGTTCATAGTGAAGTATTTTCAGATGGGATCGTTGATCTTGTAGAAAAAGGCGTAATAACTTGTAAAAAAAAGACACTACACAAAGATAAGATTATTTGTTCTTTTGTAATGGGATCTAAAAGATTATATGATTTCGTTGATGATAACCCTATGGTGGAATTCCATCCTTGTGATTATACTAATGATCCTTTCATAATTAGTCAAAATAAAAAGCAAGTAGCAATAAATGCGGCTCTAAGTGTGGATTTAACAGGGCAAGTAAATTCCGATTCCTTAGGGCACCAATTTTATAGTGGAATTGGTGGACAAGTTGATTTTGTAAGAGGGGCGGGAAGAGCAATTGATGGAAAGCCGATTATGACTTTACCTTCTACGGCTACTTTAAAAGATGGAACTTTAGTTTCTCGAATAGTTCCTTACCTTCAGCCCGGTTCTGGTGTTGTTATAACAAGAGGAGATATCCACTATGTGGTAACAGAATGGGGTATTGCTTATCTTTATGGTAAAAGTATTAGAGAAAGAGTTCTTGAAATGATAAATATTGCACATCCGGATTTTCGAGAAGAATTATTAGAACATGCTAAAAATTGGAACTATATTTATTCAGATCAAAAATTACCAATCTCTATAGATGGGAGAATCAGTGTTTATCCCGAGAAATATGAAACTAAGCATAAACTTAAAAATGGGAAGAAAATAAAAATACGTCCTGTAAAACCAACAGATGAACGAATGATTCAAGAGCTTCATTACTCCTTAGATGAAAAAGATAGGTATTTAAGATTCTTTACTCCTGTCAAAGATTTTCGCCATAAGAAAATCCAGCCAATGGTTAATATTGATTACTCAACAGATATGATTTTAGTAGGAGAATATAGTGAAAATGGAGAGGAAAAAATTATTGCTTTAGGGGCATTTTTTAAAACAGTTCAACCCTCTATAGCAGAATTAGCATTTGTAGTTCATAAAGATTGGAGGGGATTGGGCATAACTAACTTTTTATTGAATTATTTAGTACAAATTGGTAAAGAGCTTAATTACCGATCATTTACTGGATCAATTTTACTTGAAAATAAACCTATGCTTCATATCATTAATAGTTCAGGATACATGTTAAAACTAAAGAGAATAGAGGGTGGGGTTACAATATTCGTATTTGATCTTTCTTAGTTTCAAAATACCAAGGATAAATTATATTTTAAAATCCATAAATTCAATATTTCTGCTTCTTTATTCAAGTATACAATAAAAATTAAATTTTATCTGTGTTTGAAATAACTAAAGAAATATTTATCAGTGACTTTCACAGGCTTTATAAAGGAAGTGGGTTAACTTCTGAATTAATAGCTTTATTTCAGAAAATAATTTACGATTATTATAAAAATCATAAAAGAAAATTCCCTTTTAGGGAAAATTTAACTCCCTATAACGTTTTAATATCTGAAATTATGCTCCAACAAACCCAAACAGAAAGGGTATCTGATAAATATCTTCAGTTTATAAAAAAATTTCCAGATTTTTCATCTCTACAGTGTGCTTCAATTGAAGAAGTTCTTAAGGAATGGAAAGGATTAGGGTATAATAGGAGGGCAATAGCATTAAAACAAATTGCAGACTCCATTGTTAAAGATTATGGCGGGAAACTTCCTGATTCAATAGATATTTTGAAATCTTTTCCACAAATAGGCCATAATACTGCATCCTCAATAATAACATTTGCTTTTAATAAACCTACAGCTTTTATTGAAACTAATATCCGAAGAGTATATATTTACTTTTTCTTTCCCAATAAAAGTAAGATTATTGATAAAGAAATTATGTCAATCGTTAAAGATACAATTGATATTCATGATCCTCGCAAATGGTATTATGCCTTGATGGATTATGGTGTTATGCTTAAAAGAACTCATCCAGAACTGAACAAAAAGAGTTCCCATTATCGAAAACAAACATCTTTCGAAGGATCTACTCGACAAATTAGAGGAAAAATTCTAGATTTGTTAATTAAACAAGGAAAGATGAAAATAAAAAATATTCAAAAAGCACTCGATGGAAAGGAAGAAAATAAAATAATGAATCTGCTTAATCAACTCAAAAAAGAAGGATTTATTGAAATTATTGGTGATATAATTAATCTAAAAGAATAAAGTACTTTATTCTAATTGCATCGTCTTCATGTATCTATGGATTTTTAGAGCTAATTTTTCTTGTTTTTTCCAATCGCCAAAAGCAGATCCTTTTGATATTAATTTGATAATTTCCTTTTTATATAAATCTTTAATTTTTTTAACAGGTACTTTGGCAAAGGGAGTCTGAGGTAGAGGAATAAATGAATGAGCATGGACTCTTGCACCTTTATTAGACAATTCTCTCATCATAGAAATAGTATCTTTCACATCTTCTTCATTTTCTCCAGGTAAACCAAAAATAAAATCTACATTAATGTTTAATTTATAATCTAAAGTTAACTCTACAGCATTATATATATCTTCTACAGTATGATCTCTATGACATAAATCTAAGATTTTCTGACTACCTGATTGCGCACCAATAGTGATATTATCATTATCTGCATATTTTACGACTAAACCTAGACTTTCATTAGTAATATCTTCAGGTCTCACTTCTGATGGAAAAGTCCCTAAAAATAAATGCCCTTTTTTCCCAATGATTTCTCTTACTCTTTTAAGAAGAGTTTCTAGTTTTGTTAAATTCAATGCCTTTCCATCCATAGAGCCATAGGAAAATGCATTTGGAGTTATAAATCTTATATCAGTAAGATCACCATAATAATTATGCAACACCTGTACATATTTACATATACACTCAATACTTCTATGTCTTGGCTTTGTCCCTGAAATATAGGGCGTTTGACAGAAATAGCATACGTAAGGACAACCTCTAGTTATCTCTATTGCCCCAAATCTTCGATCTCTTAAAGGAAATGGAGGATAATCATCTAAATCAATAGCATCTCTTCTTCCTGTGAAAATATAATCATTAGAAGTATTTAAAAAAGAAATTCCTTTTACATACTCATAATCAGCACCTTTGTTAAGTTTCTTTAATAATTCTATAAATGTTTTTTCACCTTCACCAACAACAACAATGTCAAATCCCAGTTTGAGTACTCCTAAAGGATCACCAGTGGGGTGTGGACCTCCTGCAATATAAACAATATTTTTTTTATACTTTTTTCTTAATATTGAAATTAAATCATAAATTTCCCATAATTGAGTCGTAAAAAAGGAAAATCCAACGATTATTAACTCATGTTTTTTAATTATGTTTTTTAATCCATCAATTAACTCTTCTTTTTTTTTAATAAGGTAAATTTTAAAATCATCGAAATAATCATCTGTTTCTAATGCTGCGATTAATGCATTGAAACTATAGATATTATTTTTGTAATAATATACTACTAAAGCACAATCTTTAGGCAAATTTTTCATCCAATAAGTGATATCAAATAAATTCTAATAATCTACAATACTTATAATTTTCCTACAGAAGTTCTCCAGTTTAGAATAATGCTTAAACTTAAATTAGTATTACGTGATGTATTATTTAAAATTTGATATGGTGTTGAAAAGATGTTATTTGATGTATGGTTTGCAACTACAATTGATGAAGTAGGGATTTCTGTTTTTGATTTTTATTCGATTGGGCATATATGTTTTGGAATAGGATTATTTCTATTTTGGTCATTATTTTATACAGTGCCTAAAAAAAAAGGTAAAATTCCAATCTTTTCTTTATTGTTTGTCTTTATTCTAACAGTTACGTGTGCTATCCTTTGGGAAATAATTGAACACGCATTATTTCTGCCATTAGGATGGAAATTTGAAAATCGTCCTGATAGTTGGATGAATATGACTACTGATGTTCTATTATGCGCATTAGGTGGTCTTGGAACATGGCTATTTGCATATCTCACATTTGAAAAAGAAAAAAGCGCGTTTGCATATTATACTTTCGGAATAATAGGATTCGGAGTTTGGATCGGCGTCTTTATTATACTTCGATATTTAACTTTTCATAACTCTCCAATTATTTAATCTTTCTTTTTATTATTATTCATAAAGAAATGCGCGAAATGAAAGACTATATTGTGTTTGAAAACGGTAATATTCCTCTAATTTTGTCTATTCCTCATGGTGGGATATTAGAATGCGATTCCATACCTCAAAGGAGTTCTGGTGTTTTAGGAATTGATACAGGGACGATAGATCTTGCTAAGGACTTGATTAAACAAATTAATAACATTTTTACTAATGAAGAAATTGGATTTGGAACTCCCTTTTACATAATTTCAAAAGTGCGAAGAAGTAAAATTGACCTAAATCGTAATGAGCATGAAGCATACAATCAAAGTTCATTTCTCGCCAGAGAAATTTATAATTTTTATCATAATAAAATCAATGAATGGGTTTTTACAAATATAGAAAAGTATGATAGCTCTTTACTTATAGATATACATGGCTTTGAAAGAAACGCTCGTCCACCGGGTTTCCGAGACGTAGATATAATTTTAGGCACGAATAATTTAGAGTCATT
>JBHLLJ010000146.1:0-8121 GCA_048885705.1 Candidatus Hermodarchaeota archaeon
ATATTTGTGATAATGTATTCCTAATATTATCCTCAAGTATTTCACAGATTTTTGCTAAACCATCAACTGAATCTAAAAATTTCTTTTTCTCTTTTTCAAATTTATCTAGTTTTTTTAATACACTTTCTTTACGAATTAGGTTTTCTTTTTCAGTTATTTTCTTATACATACTAGGCAGCTTTTCTATACAAGATTTTATTTCAGCAATTTCTAGTCGACTGTTCTTTAATATGGAAAGCCATACTTTAGTGTTCTGGTTCTGAAGTTGAGATATTCTTTTTTCCAACTCATTACTGAGTTCTTCTAATCTATTTACTTTTATTTTAAGTGGGCCAATTTGGTTTAACATATTATTAAAAACAAGAACTATTTATAATTAATTCTTAGAAAAAACTTTATAAATGTTCTTATTAATAATTACACTTTCCAAAATAATCGATCGTGAAATAAAATTGGATATCATTTAATTCAAAACACTTTATCGAATTTATATAATATAATCAAATTAGTTATAATTTAGTGGAATTTTATTGTTCTTATGAAAAAAGTATCTAAGGAAGAACTATTAAGAAAATCCAAAAATCCAGGAATTAATGCAATCAAAATGCATAAGTTCTATAAAGGGAAAATACAGATTCTTCCTCGTTGTCAAATTCGAGATTATAATGACTTTGCAATTTGGTATTCTCCCGGTGTATCAGCACCCTCTAGTGAAATTTATAAAGATAAACAAAAAATCTATGATTATACTAATAAATGGAATTCCATAGCAATAGTAAGTGATGGTACAAGAGTTTTAGGTCTTGGAGATATTGGTCCTGAAGCAGCTTTACCCGTAATGGAAGGTAAATCTATGTTGTTCAAATATTTAGGCGGAGTCGATGCCATTCCTTTATGTATTGGCAAAGATAGATGTTGTGAAGCTGAAGATATTATTGAATTTGTTAAATTGATTCAGCCTACATTCGGAGGGATTAATTTAGAAGATATTGAGAAACCTAAATGCTTTTCTGTCTTAGATGGATTACGCGCAGATCCAAAAGTAAAAATTCCTGTGTGGCATGATGATCAACAAGGAACTGCAAGTGTAACTCTAGCAGGATTGATAAATTCATTAAGAATAGTAGGGAAGAAAAAAAATGATGTGAAAATTGTCTTTAATGGAGTTGGCGCAGCAAATTTTGGAATTTATCGATTATTAAAAGCAGATGGATTTAATTTAAAAAGATTTGTCTTTGTTGATTCAAAAGGAATTTTATTTCAAGGAAGAGCCGATTTAGAAGATTCCAAAGACTATAAGTATGAATTAATTGAACGTAGTAATCCAGAACAATTACAGGGTGACTGTGGTTTAGCAATGGAAGGAGCTGATATTCTTATATCTTCTAGTATTCCGGGTCCTAAAGTTATTAAGAAGGATTGGATTTCGAAAATGGCTGATGATGCTATAGTCTTCGTATTGGCTAACCCAATTCCAGAGATATATCCGTGGGATGCTTTAGAAGCTGGGGCACGAATTGTAGGAACAGGACGATCAGATTTTCCAAATCAAGTAAATAATTCTCTCTGTTTTCCTGGAGTATTTAGAGGAACCTTAGATGTAGGTGCAAAAACTATTACTGATGAGATGTGTATTGCAGCTTCTTATGCTTTAGCAAATTTAGTAGATGAGATTAAAGGGTGTTTAATTGAAACATGTATTCTTCCAACGATGGAATATGAAGAACTGTTCATTAGAGAAGCCATTGCTACAGGTTTGAAAGCAATTGAACAAGGAATAGCTCGTTTTAGACTTTCAGAGGATGAATTATATTCAACAGCAAAGAACTTAATTGAAAATTCTCATGCGGAATTAAAAGTATTAATGAAGAAGGGATTCATACCAGAGTTTAATGATTACATGAAATAGAAGTCATTTGTTTTATAATTTTCTATCCTAATTTATGATGAAAGTTTTATCAGTACTTAAAATAATTATATTAATTAGATGTTCGAAAATGATGATTAATGTGGTTTAAGTAATTAATACCCCTTTATTACAATGATAATGGAGCAGAGATCTGATTTCGAACATCCCAATTTTATTTTCTAGATTTATATTAACTCATTAACATATATTATAGTCTGTGATAAATGAATTATAGAGAAGCTACTTTTTTAGATTTAAGTGGAATAGTGAAAGTCCAAATAGATACTTGGAAAAAAACATACCATGGGATAATCTCAGAAGAATACCTTCAAACATTGTCTTATAGAGACAAAGAAGAAAATTGGAGGCAAAGATTTATAAATCCTACACATGGAGCAAAAGTTTTCGTGGCTGAGAAGGATAATCATGAAATAGTAGGTTTTACATTAGCAACTCTTGAAAAGTATAATCCTGCAATATTTTTATATCAACCAGAAAAGTTTGCTGGAGAATTATGCGCAATTTATGTTTTAAAAGACTTTCAAGGTAAAAAAATTGGAACTGAACTAGTTAAATTAGTAATTCAGTATTTTATGACTAATTATATTAGAAGTATGATTGTCTGGGTGTTAAGAGATAACCCTTATTGTAGATTCTATGAAAAACTGGGAGGAAAATATATAGGTGAACAATCTATTGAAATTGGTGGAAAAAAATATATTGAAAAGGCTTATGGATGGGAGAATATTGAAAATATTCTTTTGAACTACTGAATAAAACAAAAAAAATTGACAATTAATTATACTATAGTGTGAAAATTTATATACGACTTAGGAGATATTTAGGATAATATTTTATCTAAATTATGAAAAACGATTTTAAAATGGGTTAAAGAGTTATGGAAATTCAATATGGCAAAATGGTTTTACATGGAATTCTTGCTGCTGTGTTTTATCTCGTTGTTCCCCTGCTTCTCTTCTATTTTCTTGAATTGTACGGTATAATGATTTTTACTGATGCCTATAGAATAGGTATTATTATTTTTGGTATTATTGGAATAATTATTTCAGTCTTATTACATGCATTTCCCCCAGACACATCAGCAAATCGACTTATCAGATTTGGAGTAACTGTGTATTCAGGAATTTTCCTTTTCTATGTTTTTGGAGGTTTTGATCCAGGAAGGAAGTTAGGATCATATTATATAAATATAACATATCTTCAAGTGTATTTAGGTTTACAAGTAATAGCTTGGTTGCTTTTATGTTCAACTATAATTAGAGGGCTTCGTTATCTAGTAGAGGCAATAGAATTACGTAAAAAGAAAGAATATCGGGTTACAGTTAAAAAAGAATTTAAAGTAAGCTCAATCTTTAAAGTATTAGGAATTATTGCTAGTCTAATTGTTGTAGGGTATTTTGGAAGTATAGTTTTTAGTGGAATGAATCTTAGAGTAAATCTTCATGATACGTTTCCCCCTCCTGTTCATGATGATGGAGGAACTCCAGGAGTGTACGGTGATGATACTTACACTATTACCATACCTTTTGATGTCACCAACAACGGTTTATATGCGATTTATAATGTAGTTTTAAATGCTGAAATTTATGTAGTGACCTCTAGCGATCCTATTCTACTTCCTTTCGATACAACTATAGGCAGTTCCCCAGTTCCTTATCAAAACACTTTTCATTCATTCACATCACATATGAATCAAAATATCAATGTAAGCATTGATAATGCTTATATAGAAGGATTACTAACTGAAACTGCGAGTTTGTTGTTTAAAATTACCTTTTCTACGTTGTATGCATTAATTTTCATTAATTTAACAGTTTCACTACCAATTTCTTGGCCTTAAATCTATAATTAATTTTTCAATTTTCCTTTTTTTAAATTGATTTTCTTTTTAATTTTTTTTTTTGATTTGTTGAAACTTGATCTTAGGCATTGTAAAATCTATTAAATAAATCGATTTTATCATTTTATGTGAAAAAGAAAAGTTATATTAAAGACTATGCAGAAAACCAATATAAAAACCATAAAAAATTAGATGATCGAATTAATTTATGGTCGTACGGAACAAATCCAATTTCTTTATATAGATGGATTTTTTCCAAAATTCAACTTAAAGAACTTGAAACTGTATTGGAATTAGGTTGTGGAACAGGGCAGCTTTGGTATGATAATTTTAGAAATATTCCTTCATCTTGTGGAATTGTATTATCAGATTTTTCAAAAGGTATGTTAAAAGAGGCTAGGAAGAAATTAAAACCTCTTAAACTCCCTATAAGTTTTAAAGTCATAAATGCAGAGGAGATCCCCTATCCTAATCATTTTTTTGATGTGGTTTTAGCATGTCATATGTTATATCACATACCAAATATAAGTAAAGCTCTAAAATCAATATGCCGAGTCCTAAAACCAGGTGGTAGATTTATTTCAACTACAATTAGCTATAATCATATTCACGAAATCAAGAATTTTCTTTTGAATTTTGAATTAAATTTAAATAATAGTTTAAATTTCTTCAATGAATTTAGGAATGAAACAGGAAGAGATGTTTTAAAACCATTCTTCGAAGAAATTGAGGTATATGAATATATTAATCCTGTAGAAGTTCCCTCTGTCGATCCCTTAATGAAATATATTAGCTCAATGTTCTCAGATGATGATTATCCTATCTTTCAAGAATTAAAACCTCAAATTGAAGAAGAACTTGTGAAAATTATTGAAAGCGAATCAAAATTCAAAATTACAGGACACTCTGGATTATTCAAAGCAATAAAACCATTAAAAAATAGATCAGATTAAACCTTCTTATAACCCTTAATCGAAAACATCATTGGAACAGAGAATTTTAAATTGCGAAATTCATAATAACCATCTTCTCTTCTTTCCATATCAGGATGTATTTTATGAAAAGTAAATGGAAATTCATGTAAAAATTCTAATTCTAAATTTGCACTCAATAATGCATTAATTATATCACTCATAGGATGGTCCCATTGATAGGAAGCTTGATTTTTAAGACCTGATTCAGGATTGGCATATGCAACCCCTTTATCAAAATAGACAGGTTTTCCTTCAGAAAAATAATTAAAACCTACTTTAAATGGTTCCCGTGCTTCATCAATTATAAAACCAAAAGGATGTCCATCGATAATATAGAAGATTCCACCAGGATTCAAACATTTATTGATGATCTGAGCCCATTTAGTTAGGTCTGGTAACCAACAAATGGTACCATAGGAGGTATATACAATATCAAATTGTTCATTTAGTATATTTGGAATATCATACAAATTAGCATTGATGAATCTCGCGGGTATATTAAGTTCTTTACTTAAATCTTGTGCCAAAGCAATCGCCTTATCTGAAAAGTCGATTCCCGTTACGTGAGCGCCTAATTTCGCCCAAGAGAGTGTATCTATTCCAAAATGACATTGGAGATGTAACAATGATTTTCCTGTTACATCTCCTAGTTCCTCAAGCTCTATAGGAAGTAAAGAGATCTTTCCGGATTTAAATCCTTCCAAATCATATAATCGTGATTTAGCATTAATATCTACTAACTCGTTCCATCTTTTAAGATTAGTTTCAAAAAATTTTTTATTATTCATTTCAATTACCAATAAAAAATAAAGATAATAACTACATTCCAATAAAGAATTTATTTAAATTTATACATTACCTTGTATAGCTCTTCTTTAGTTTTTACAAGTCCAACTATTACACAATTGTCTATTTGAGTATTTTTACAACTGAGCGAACTATTTTTTCCGATAATACAATTATTCAACTTTATGTTTTCAGCAATTAGAGCATTATCAAAAACAATAGAGTTTGAAATCTCTACATAATTGTTTATTTCAACATTCTTCCCAATATAGACATTTGGACCTAAAAGAACATCATCTCCAATTTTTACATTGTCTTCAAGATACACAGGCTCTATAAACGTTGGATAATCGCCGATATAGGTATCTATTTTACTCAGTTTAAGATGAGTTCTCAAGAAATTATTTAATAAATCTTGGATTTGACTTTGAGAATTCAATTCTAAATTACTAATAATTTTTTCAATTTCCCTTAATATATTTTTCATTTTTCTTACTCCATAATTTCTATAACTCTAAGAGTTCTATTAATTTATCAATATTTTTTCCATTCTTAGCACTAGTAGTAATTACTTTTATATCTGGATTGAACTTCTTTGCATCTTTTATCATTTTATCAACATTAGTTCCTAATCTTTCCAAGAGATCAATTTTATTAATGACAGCTATATCAGACATTTTGAAAAGCATTGGATGTTTCTCAATAACCCATTCTCCTTCAGTAATTGAAACAACAGTCATTCTTTTATCTGTTCCAAGTTTAAAATCAGAAGGGCAAATTAGATTCCCAACATTTTCTATAAAAATTAAATTGTATTTACTTAAGTCTTGATTTTTCAGAACTTGATGAATATGATAAGCATTTAAAGCACATTCTCGTCCAGTATTTATTTGAACTGTGCTAACATTATGTTGCTCAATTCTATCTGCATCAACTCTAGTAGTTATGTCACCACAAATAACAAAGATTTTATATTTCTTTGATAATTTTTCAGCTATTTTTTCTAAAATTGCTGTTTTTCCTGCTCCTATTGCTCCAACAATATCTATGGATTTTATTCCGTAATTATTAAGCTCACTATTTATTTGTTCTGCCAATAAATCATTATCTTTCTCAACTTCTATCTTTGTTTCTATTACAAGATCTCTAATTTCTTCTCTTGCTAAATTGATACTTTCAAGCTCTTTAATCCTTTGAACTTCAATTTTTTTTTTTTCTGACATTTCTATTAAAGATTAATATTAAATGCTTTAAAAATTACTTTTTTAAATTAAAAATAAAAAAAAAATTATTTGTTCTAATTATTGAGAAATTTTATTCTGGATTTTTTTATCCAGGTCTATTTTTTTTTACGTACTTTTGGTACCACCAAACACACTATTCCAATTATCATTAGAATAATGCCGGGAGTCAACCAAATTGAAATAACGTACAGACCCATTGAAACAATTGTACCACCCAAACCCCAAGGAATTGTTGTCGTGTACCACAAGCATGATATACTGATTATCAAACCAATTATTAAAACTCCCAATCCTGCTTTTTGTATTTTTTCCAAATTCAACTACCAAAGTCTCATAATTTTAAACTTGAAAGTTAAAATAAGCATACTACTATTTAATATTTTTGTACCCAATCTCTTTTTTCATTATTGTATTTAGGTGTAATTAATGATCGAGGGAATAACACGACATCACAAATTGTCCTTTAATAATTATAAAATCCCTTTCCAGTTTTAATTCCTAATTCCCCTCTATCAACCATTTGCTTAAGTTTTTCTGGTGGTTTATCATCTTGTAGGCCACTATTCTTGAAGTATGAAACTTCAATATCATAAATTACATCTAATCCTATTCTATCCATAAATTGAAAAGGTCCATATTCATTTGTAATAAAATATTGACAGAAAATTTGCCAAGCCTTATCAACAGTTTCAATATCTGCATGGCCTCCGGCCCATATCTTTAAACAGTCCTTTTTAATTGCTCTCCATATTCTATTAAGAACAAATCCATAACATTCTTTTTTAACCTCAAGTGGAACAATTTCAATACTTTCTAACCAATCCTTACCTTTCCGGAAGGTTTCATCAGTAGTTTGAGTTCCACGCATAATATCTGCCATTGGCATAGTGAAAAGGTTGTAGAAATGAATATTTAACACTCTATCTTTCCTCTCAACGGCATTTTCCAATTTTGAAATCGGAATAGAAGAACTATTTGTAGCTAAGATAGCATTGGATGGTGCTATTTTATCAATCTGTGAAAATATTTCTTTTTTTAACTCAAGCTTTTCTGGAATTGCCTCAATGATTAAATCTGCTTTCGATACTGCCATAGGAATATTATTAAAAAGTTCTATATCAATTTTGATATTTTTTTCTTCAGTTTTCTTCTTAACATTATCAATAAATTCCTTTAATCCTTCAATATTCACGTCATAAACTTTAATATTATAACCATATAAAGCAGACTTCTCGATAATTTGTCGTCCCATATATCCTGCTCCAATTACAGATATATTAGTAATTTTTTCGCTCATAAAATCACTTTTAATTTATACTTTAATTATTATAATTAATTATTATATTA
>JBHLLJ010000147.1:0-8021 GCA_048885705.1 Candidatus Hermodarchaeota archaeon
ATTTTTATTTTTGTTGCAATGGGAAGTCTTAAAAGGGCAAATTATACCTTAAATAACTCATCGTTACATGAATTTCGTTCAAAATATATCAAGGGTGTTATTTCAAGAATATGTGGTATGATTGTCTTGATTATCGGAGGTGTTAACCTTGCCCTATTTTTCTTTATTCCAACCCCATTTCCTATCTATATCTCACTTTCTATACCTACATTTCTCATGATAGCGGGAATAGTGTTCATATATGTAGGAGTAGCCGCTGAAATGAAAGCGTGGAAAAATTTGAAGATATTTTTTGAGAATAACTTTAAGATGTTTCCAGCTAATATGTCTGAAGAAGCAATTAAAGGATGTGATTACCTAAAAAAAGGTACAATTTTGAGTTCATTATGGTTTTTAATCGTTCCAGCAATCGTCGGATTTATCTATCAAGTTAAGGGATATTTTAATCTAGCAATATTAAATAAGCTATCGCCTAATGACATTCCAGAATCTATAGAAATGTCACCAGACCTGCTTAAACCTCAGTCAGTAAAAGATCCTGAAAAAAAAATCAATTTCTGTCCAAATTGTGGAGCAAGGTTATCTGAACTAGGAAATTTTTGTGCTTTATGTGGTTCAGAAATTAGATAATATAAATTTTTTTTTATTTTTTTATAAATATTTACAAAATTATTGTTTATGCTATTTACTGTATTTGGGTAATTTTACAAAGAAATTTTAATTGAAATTAAAGTTAAATAGATCACTAAAAGCCGACTTTTATATTGAAACTTTACTAATTTTTAAGAAACTTAAGAGATCTTTCTTAACATACACCAAAGAGGTACATCGGTTTCAGGGATTATTACATGTTCAATAGTTTCAAATCCATATTTCTTGTAAAACCTCAAATTTTTTTCATTATTAGTTTCTAAATAAATGGGTAACCCTTCACTATCAATCTTGTCAATCATAACCTTTAATAGGAGCCCTCCATATCCTTTTCCTTGTTCTTCCGGTTTAACAGCAATATTTTGAAGATACCAATGATCAAATGGTACAAGTTCTTTATGTTTAGATTCTATATAACCAAATACCGTGAAAGTTCTTTTCATTGCTTTTAATTTTAAGCCTACTTTACGCATTGTATAAAAGCCGCCATGTTTCATCAGGGTCCAAGTCGAGGGAAAGGTCTTATTGGGGGGTAACCATACTATAATTCCTTCTAAATTATTAGATATCGCATAAGCTACTCCATGTCGTATTCCATAATTATAGATCATTCTAAATCCATATTGTAGTTTTTGCTTTCTTTCTCTCTCCTCAGGATATATAAATAATGTGGTAGGGTCCTCTTGAAAAGCTTCACCTGCCACTTTACATATCTTATCAATATAGTCTGGTGTCAGTTTAAAAAAACTGTTCAATTCATAATACACATTCATATTTAGATGTAAAAAAAATTCTATTATAAGAAATTTGTAGACCAATTTTTATAACTCCGTCCTTTATTCAATCTGGTATTAGCTTCATTAAATTAAAAATAGATTCATAAAAATACTTCTTTCTAGATCAACTACAATTAGCAATAGATTCATACCAGACATTATTGCCCAAGAGAAAAGACCAACTTCATAACTCATTTTAATCTTAAATAAAAAATAGACATCATATACTCCAGGAATAACAACTTGTTTTGTAAGAAATGATACATAATGCATACTAATTCCAATGAGAATGTTACCTAAAGTAATTAGAATTAACGCGAATCTCATTTTAGACATATAAATAAGCACCATTGAAAAAATAATTAAGCTTATTCCTATCATTCCATAACTTGATTTGAGGTTTGTAATCATAAAAGAAAATCCCGTAACAGAGAACCATTTATCGCATGGTATACCCCAACCTGTTGTACACTTCTCATAGTAAGGAAAGAACCATGAAGTAATAAAAATAACTGAAAAGGTTAAATAAAACAATATGACAATATGTTGTTTATTTTTTGATCTACGCATACTATCCATACACGAAGATAAGACAATACAACTTTTAAATAATTTTAACTATTATGCCTAATCTCTTTGGAATATATATTAAATTTGCCTTTCTAATTCCCTATGATTTCGATCAATGCTATCTTTCAGCGAGAAATTAAATAGTGAATAAGTAGTTTTTTATCTATGTTTTATTTCTCCCTATTTTTATTGATTTTAAATGTTTCCTTTCATGTACAAATATGATTAAATCGAATTAATTTCCATTTGTTAAATTTCGTCTGGTATTCAATTTCCATAATCCCACATGGATCTACTCGAAAATCCCATCGTCGATACACGGCTATTCCTAATATGTAGCAAAGTAGCAGCCGAATCAATCCATCATGGCTAACAAGAATAATATCCTCCTTGGATACCTTTTTTTCTTCGAAAAATAACGCGATCCGTTTTCGGGCATCGTCTCCACTCTCTCCTTCGGGAAATCGAAAATCATGATCCCTAGCTTTAAAAGCATTCCAAACATCAGGATATGTCTGCTGTAATACTTGCTCAGATAATCCTTCAATTACGCCATTATCAATTTCGTTCAAGCGACTATCAACAATCGGTGATATTTTTTTTTTTTCAGCAACATATTTAATTGTTTGTTTTGTTCGAATATATTCACTAACATAAATTTTATCAATCGTTTTATCTGAGAAGTATGAAAATAATTTTTGTGCCTTTAAATGCCCTTTTTCATTAATTGGCTCATCCTGATGCCTTAGATAAGGATTATAAAAATCTCCTTGTTCTTTATCAGCATGACGAATTATATACCATTTCATTTTAAAATCCCATTTCTAATTATTCAAAACAAATGATTAATAATTATCTATATATTATCTATTTTATTTTTATTCAGAACTGATATGATCATCTTGCTTCAGACATTCCTGTAGATTCTATATATAATAAATCAACTTTCAGACCATACCTGTAAATTTGAGCTCAAATATATGGGAATTACAACTACAAGTTGCTGAAGATATAGGATTGGGTTCGAGGGGTTATAACTCAATTGAGGGTATAATAGAAGAAAAAGAAAAAGATTAAATTTTGAAATTATATCGATATAATTATTAATTACTGGAGGAATTGGTTTATAGCGTTCACGACCTCATTTCCCTTAACATTGAACTTCTTTTCAATTTTTTTGAGGTCTATATGATTAAGCATTCCATCAGGCCATTGGTCATTAAGAATCTTAACAACTCCCTTCACTATATCTATATTTTCTGTGTATATGTCTACTTGGCTCACATAATTATCTGCTGACATAGCTGAAAATCCAGCAATTTTAGAAGTGACTTCAATATATGCCCCCCTTTGAGGAGCAAGAATAAAAGACCATACAGTTCTTGCACTTCCAGTATCATCTCTTTGACATGATGGATCAAAACTTGCTACCCAATCATTTATAACATAGACAAATCTAGGTGTGGTTGTTGAAAACTTCCTCTTAATTCCTGCAGGTTGACAATAAAAAGTGTATTTGGGAAATTTCATCATCCCCATCGATTTTGCTTGCTTTTGTACTGCTTTACCCATATATATACATCTCTTTTGATTAATCAAATATGTATAATAAAAGAAGTTAACAGATTATATTAATCTATATCTAAACTTTTACGAATTCAGTTCTTTTTTTCTTCTATATTTGCTTGTCAAGTTATCATAATTCTTTTAACCTTAAGCCTGAACCTTGCGTTCCTCTTTTGAACGCCACACACTCGTGCAGTTGAAAGTGACAGGCTAAATACTTCCCCCAAAGGTATCCTATGTACAGTTCAACCTTACTGACCCAGCTCTTTATTAATGTTTTACTTTTTCATCATAAAAAATTGAGAAAATAGAATAATAAATGGAAAGGATAAGATTTCTAATTAAAAAAAAAATAAAGTTTGGTTATAATAATTTTATGATTGTATCTTTTGAATGAATTAAACAATAGCTATTTGAGATGTCTTAATAAGATTTGGTCCAATATGGATCGGTTTTAATAAGCTTTTTATATCTCCATTACAATTTTGAAAACAATTCTTTAATTCTTGAATAACTTCTTTCATTTGCCCCTTATTTATATCACTTTCGAGGTTCCTCGCTTCATTTCTTATCTTTATTATTGGAGAAGCTTGATAGGATGTAATCTTATTAAATTTCAATTCTCTAATGATTTTTTTTAACATATTTATCTCTATCTTTAAGAACTTAATTTCCTCTTGTATGTTAATAGGATTATCATGAAATTTTACAATTCTATAACAAGTGGGCCCATACCCTAATTTAATGCTTTTAGCTGATTTTAAAACTCTTCCACATCTCTTACACAAAAATACCATTTTTACCTCCCTTACAATAATAATATATTAAAAGGCTTTTTCTCAGTTCGTTTTTGATCATAATAAAAATATGCTAATTTATAATTTTTGAATTTTGTCGGTTGATGATCATTAGGGAACGAAAAATCAAACCATTTATGGGTCCAAAAACCATACTACGTCTCAAATCTTTAGCCTGAACCTTGCACTCCTCTTTCGAACGCCACACATATCTATTTCATTATAAATTTTAAGTCCATCATTAGTAAAATAAGGAATTGGACATGTCCCCTACTGTTCTTAAATCTAATTAATGTACAAATAAGAAAAAAAGACCAAAAAAGTTGCTCAAGAACACACTCTTTACTTTCTTAGGCATTTAATTAATAAGTGAATTAAAACTTCAATATATAGGTCTTTGAAAAATTATTACAACTAAATAATTCAGATAAACCCATGTCAATAATATATTATACCGACAATCCAGATAGAAAAAGATTTGTAACATCATTGCTATCTAGGTTTATAAATAAAATTGAAGGAAAAGTGCTTATAAAAGTAAATCTCGTTTCTTATAATCCATACCCTACGACAACTCATCCTGAAATGATTGAAGCTGTATATAATCAAATCAAATCTAACGCTTCGGAAATTATTTGCGGGGATGGCCATGGCTTAGATGTGCCTACAAAGAAAGTAGAAAATCACCCAATTATAGAAAAGTGTAAAGAATTGGGTATTTCTTTCATAAATTTCTATGAACATTCTTTTAAAAAAATAAAAACTTCTCGAGGATTTACATTAAAAGTCTCTGAAATCCCATTTCAACAGGATTATATAATTTCTCTTCCAATTTTAAAGGATCATTTAATTGTAACCCTTACGAATGCTCTGAAAGATAAATTTGGATATTTATCAAAAACTGAGCGCCTAAAAATGCACGCTAAGGTTAAAAGTATTTACAAAGGAATTGCTGAATTAAACACTGTGCTTAAATCTAATTTAATTATATGCGATGCCTTGAAAGTATTAGTAAAAGCTCAAGAATTTAGACATGGTGGAGAAGAAAAAAATCTGGGTTATATTTTTGCAGGAACCGACCCTGTTGCTTTAGATTATTATGGTTATAAATTATTGCACCCAATTTCAATAAAAATGAAAAATATAGAGGATCCATTACAAATTAAATATATAAAATATGCCTTGGATTATAACGTCGGTTCTAAGGATTATAATTTAGAAGAAATTTAATACTCAAGGTTATTTTATCTATAAGAAGAAAATCTTTACATCTATAAGGATTAATTTTTTTGAAATTTTAGTACTGAAAGCTTAAGAATAAGTTGTAGTATTTTACCTTGTATCAGAAAATTTTACTTCTAAAATAAAAGAAAACCACATATTTCGCAATTTTTCATATCACCAATTATAATATTATTGCAAATTGGGCAGATGTTAATGGTCATAATCTCATCATTTTGAATAATTTCTGAATTGCTCCTTTTTGACTCAATTATAGCTCTGACTTCTGCAACCATCGGATCTTCAGACTTTATAATCTTCGGTTCAATTTTAGATTCCAATTCTTTTAAGTACTCGTTGATATCTTTCTTTTTTATATTATTTAATTTTGTAATTGGAGGAATTTTTCCGATTTGAACATTAAATACAAAAACTTTGTCAAGTTTCAATAAATAAAAGCAGTTATGGCATCTAAAAACATGTGGCACTTGGATAATTGAGCTTACAGCCCATTGTGCCCAACAAATTTTATGTGCGATTGCCCCACATGAAGGACATTGCAGAATGCCCTTGATATCTTCCTGAAAGCAAATTGAACAATGAGCATGTTCATTAAAAGCCTTAGGGTTATCAGCCAAGCTTAAAAAAAATGCATAGGTTTCTTTATGAGCGATTTTTAATTTAAATCTTGAGTATAGATATTCCATTTTAAACTTTTTTATTGCCAATTCATTTAATAAAGGTTTCAGATCTTGAACACTTCTTATCTGATAAAATTCTCCATTGCCGGAAGTTGCTATTTTGTTTAATTTATCATTCTCTTCATGATTATTTGTCTCGATGCTTATTATATCTATATAAAACGGTAGATTTCTAAGATCTTTAACTAATTTTTCTATTATGGGAAATTGGTCAGGAGGAATTCTGTAAGCATTTTCATCCAATAGAACTAGTAATCGAAATAATTTTTCTGAAGTTTTTTTAAAAGTTTCAATAAGTAAAGAAAGAGCAAGGAAAATGCCTCCAAAAGTATTCGCTTTTATAATATCATCCTGTAATGATTTTAAGGTCTTTAGAACATATTCTGGGTCGAGAGTAAAATGATTTAAATAATTTGGTCCATCATGAAGAAATAAGACAAAATTAAATCTACTAGAAGGATCGATTTTACACTTATTCTTCATAAAATCAGAGATTGCATTATAAACTTGACTAAATTTTGTAGTCCCAGGAGAAAAACCATAAAAAATAAGACAATCTTCACTAATCATTATTGTCATATTACAATTTAAGATTTACACTAATAATAAAAATATAAAAATATAAATTTCATAGAAAAGTTTTCAATATTAATCTAAAAACCAAGTAGACCAATTATGTTTGTAATTAGGTTGTAATGAACTAAGAGATAAAAAAAGAAAGTAAAAATTATAAAAAAATAAAAATTGAAAATAAAAAATAAAAAATAAAAAATTTTATCGTAGATAAGATTAATATGGAAGAAAATAAATCCAGATGGAATCAATTGCTTCCAATGCAAGTAAATAATAGCTTTCAAGGACACAAATTCACGTTATATTTCTTTTATGTTCTTACTATGGTAACCCTTGTCAGAAGTTGTATCCATATATTTTTCCCTGATGGTGGAGCGAATGTTATTGCATCAATTGATGTGAGCGTGGCTGGTGGGAATACAATTATTTCTATGTTTGCATTGTGGGGGTTGTCCCAACTGCTATTTGGAGTGCTTTATGTAGTAGTAGCTGTAAGATACCGAAGCTTGATTCCATTGATGTTTGTATTCATATTTGTAGAATATAGTATGCGTATACTAATTGGGGTTTTTAAACCTATAGAAACTGCGCGAGTTCCACCCGGAGCTATCGGGGACTTCATCATCGTACCATTGAGTCTATTCTTAATGATATTTTCCTTATTAAAACCGAAAATACAGAAATAACCTAATCTTCTTACATTTTCTTTCATTTTTTCAAAGGATTTTTCATTGAAATCAGACTCTGAATTTACATTTCCAACCCAATTTCAAAGGAAATTAGGACAAAATTTAGAAAGACTCGAACTTTGTATGTCTTATAATGGAGGAAAATACAAATGAGCGAAAAATCAAAATTTATCTTTGATTTTTAATGAAGAGAAAACTTAATTAGTAATCTTAATTCAATAACAAGTCATAAAAAAATGGAGCTAAATACTGATGGCAGTAATCAAAATGTTAATAGGTAAGGTTAAATTTAACGCTTGGAAAAAAAGAAACATTGTTGAAAATTATGTCGATATCGGAGATATTAAAATGTACTATGCCATGTTTGGTACTGGAGAGCCAGTTATTTTATTGCACGGTGGTATGGTGGATCATACAAGTTGGTTTTTCCAAATCAAAGAATTAGCAAAATATTTTCGGATAATTGCTCCAGATACT
>JBHLLJ010000148.1:0-7958 GCA_048885705.1 Candidatus Hermodarchaeota archaeon
ATTATTCAAAAGATATATGAAAACTTCTTATTAGAATTGAAAAATTCTGGATTTAATGAATTCATTTTTGATAATATGAAATTAGAAACACTTACTTCAGAAAAATTAGGTTACAATACTATTTTCGAAAGTAAATCAATAGAACTTAAAGCTATTCGTTTAAATCTAGAAGAGCACTTAAAAAAAGTAGGGATACGTAAAACAAGTGAAGAAATTCTAACCCAATACAAAGAGATAAGCGATGCAATAACGAGGAGAAAAGTTAGTGAAGCTAGCGGCCATTCAGATAACATTATTATTCAAATTATAACTGTTTTAGATGTGATTAAAAAATCAATAAGTCTCTTTTCTAGTCATCTTAGAGAATGGTATGGATTACATTTTCCCGAATTAACCGATAAGATGGTTGACGATAATATAATTCTGGCAAGCTTAGTTGCAAAATTAGGTTCTCGGGATAATTTTACAATAGAAAATATTAAAGCTGTTGTGGATTTAAAAGAAAGTATAATTATAGTCTTAGAGCGATATGCTAAAGAATCGATGGGTGCAAATTTTGATCTCTCAATGTTACAGAATTATGCAGATCAAATTTTATCATTAGATAATTATCGCTTACGATTAGAGAATTATTTAGAAGAAACATTAGAAAAATTTGCCCCCAATATTAAATCTTTAATTGGTTCCCTAATTGGTGCAAAATTAATAGCAAAAGCGGGTAGTTTGCAAAAATTAGCTTATATGCCAGCATCGAGAATTCAATTATTAGGAGCAGAAAAAGCATTGTATCGATTTCTTAAAACAGGAGAAAAAAGACCGAAGCATGGTTTAATATTTCAATGGAATCAGATCAGATCGGCAAAACCTTGGATTAGAGGTAAGATCGCTCGAATTGTCGCAGGAAAAATTGGCGTTGCTGCTAAAGTAGATTATTTTAATGGTGAGTTTTTAGGTGAAATATTACTAAAAGAAATTGAAGAAAAAATTAAGGAAATTGAAATTAAATATCCAAATCCTCCTAAAAAAACACCTACAGCAAGTATTAAGAAGAAGAAATCAAAAAAGAAAAAGTAATATAATAGAGTGGTTAAGACATGTCAAAAACTGAGATTAGAAATCACCCTAAATTTTATAATGTTTTTATATCAGGGCCTCAAGAAAAATTAAAATTATATACAAAAAATATAGATGTAGGTAAAAGAATTTATGGAGAAAAACTAATTAGTTATAAAGATATTGAATATCGAGAGTGGGATCCATATAGAAGTAAGCTAGCAGCATTAATTCTTGAAAATCCTATCACAAACTTTTTATCAGAAAATTTAAAATGCTTGTATTTGGGGGCATCATCAGGCACCACTATTTCACATCTTTCTGATATTATAAATTCTGGAGTAATTTATGCTGTAGAATTTGCTGAAAGAAGTATGAGACAATTAATCCAAAATACATCAAATAGGGGAAACATTATTCCGATATTGGGAGATGCTCGTTTTCCAAATAACTATGCCAAATACATTTTTACTAATATAGATTTAATCTACCAAGATGTCGCACAACCTCGGCAGGCTGAAATTGCGTTAGAAAATTGTAATTATTATTTGAAGAATGGAGGAATTTTAATTCTTGCAATAAAATCTCAGTCAATTGATAGTATTCAAAAATCTGAAATTATATATGCACAGGAGAAAAAAATACTTGAAAAAGCGAGTTATAAGATCTTAGAAAGTATAAATATCCATAAGTTTGCTGCTAATCATATAGTTTTAATAGTCAAAAAAAGCGGTTAATTAAAAAAATCTGTTATTTTTTTATTAGAGATCTCTTCATTTATTATTCTTTTAGTTGTATCCCATGATTTTCTTGCAATTATTGGGGCTTTTTTATTCTTTTTCACATAATTTCTAAGAAATTGAGTTGTTTTGGAATCAGAGGGGTATCCGGAACCGAAATTTCCATATTTTTTATGAAGTTCTTCAATTAGAGTATCTCTTTTATGTTTAGCCACAATAGATCCTGCTGAGACTATCGGATATAGATCATCAGCTTTATGTTTAGAGATAATTTTTTGAGGTGTATAACTTATTAATTTCTTTATAGAATTTCCAAATCTTTTTTCATTTACATCCGCAGCATCTATGTAGATAACATCTGGTTTCAATTCATTGATAATTTCTGCCATTTTCAATTCTTCAAGTCTATTCATCGTAATTTTATTGTTTTCTCTTTCATCTATTTCTTGAGGACTAATTACAACGATTTTATGTGAGTGGCAATTATTTTGTAATAGATCTGCTAATTCACTTCTCCTTTTAGGAGACAATTTTTTTGAATCTTTAACACCTATTTCTGATAATAAATTGATTTTTGATTTGTTGAAACAAATTCCACATAAAACCATAGGACCTAAAACAGAGCCTTTTAACATATAATTCGAAGAGAATTAAATTCTGCCAGCTTCGTCTATCCCACATATTAGTTTTATTTCATTCTTATGATTCTTTGATGAGTTCAATAAATTCCTCTTCATCATCAACTTCTTCAAGAGTTTTAATTTTGACAATAGGAATATTAGTTTTTTTAAAGGGTTCAGGAATTTTAATATCATTATCTATTATAAAAAGGGATGTTTTGTGGAATAGATCTGTGAACATTTTTAGGCATTGAAAGTTCATTTCATTGATTTTTCCTTGTTCCTCAGAAATTCCGGAAAAGAGAGGATAAAATCCCTCCAGCTCTATTTTATCAGAATGAGAGTATAAAGACAATTTGAAAGGAATTGATCCCTTTTTATACCAATAAGAAGAAAGCCCAATATCTTTTATTACATCTTGAACATGAGTTTCAAATTGACTTAATGTTATTTCATCCATAATTTCTTGATCCTCTACAGTATCTTTGATATGCCATCCAAAAACATTAATTTTTTTAAAGAGGTTATTATTTTCCAAGATCTCTAATAATTTTTCGGCAATTTTTTCAGATGGCCGCATTGATTCATTTTCATAAGAACAAATAGTCCTTTTTGAAACCCCTAAAATCTCTGAAAGTTCGCTTCTTGTTATCGAATGTTTTTCTCTCAAATCTTTCAATAATGTACCATCCAGAAATATTATACCACCGCCTCTTCTTGCTAAGATATAAGGATATTGCCCATTGAGAATGTTTTCGAATGTATTAAGAGTTACAAATGGTAAGCCTTCCCTTATATAAATTGTATTATCTTCTAATTTTTGATAACGATTTCTGATTCCAATTAAAATAGGTTTTGATTTAAGGATTGATGACAAAGATTTAATGTCAGAAATAATATTTTGGTTTAAATTATCAATATTGGGAAAAATCTTAAGACTAAATATCAAATCATCCTTCTTAGCTAAAAGATCAAAACAAAACTTGCTTTTGGTGATAATAAAATTACCCAACACCATTGTTTCGTAATTAGCTTTTCTTAATAAGCCATCAATCCTTTGAATTATCTCATTAATCGTCAAACCTAATCCTTAAAAGCCTATATTGTATAAAAAAATTATTGTTCTCTCTAGTATGTAAAATCTTTTAACAAATATAATAATTCTTTCTTGAAATTTGGAAAGATTTTGGATATTATTTTTTATTAGATAATTTAAGAAGATCAGAATCTGTGATGATTCCAATAAAAGTATTATTCTCTTTTACTAAAACAGCTGGATATTTTAGGAGTAAATTAGAGATCTCTTTAACATTCCAATTTTTATCAATTTCAGGAAATGGCAATTCTTTTATCAGAAACACATCTTTGTTAATAATTTCTGGATGATCTACAATAAATTTCTGTATCTTTTTTGATGTAATACTCCCAAAATTCTGACTTTTTTCTAATATTGGTAATTGTGAAATTTGATGTTCATTCATTAACGCTATAGCTTTCCTTATTGTTGAATTAGGTGTTATAGAGATTATGTTCTTTATCATAATATCTTCAGCATGTTTCTTAGATTTTTCTCGTTTCTTACGTTCATTTTCTAGAAATTCGTATATCTTTTTTAACTTTGAATATGGAGGATCAATTGTTGCATTCTCAATTCTAGAAATTGTTGATTGAGGAATATTCAAGCTGTTCCCAAGTTCTTTTTGACTAATATTTAACTTTTTCCGTAAACGCTTAATATCGCTTAATGAGGGTAAAATTTCCATAAGATTATAAGATAAGTTTTATGCTGTATATGCATATTATAAAGACGAAATATTTATAAAGATTATTAATTAAGATTAAGTGTAAAATGCAACTGCTGCATTTTTCATTTAATAAGGAATTTAACTGATAAATAATTTAAAAAATTTACTTAAAAGATCTTTTTATATAATTAAGAAGTTGATTAAATGAAATGTTGAAAATTACTCGCGCAAACTTTTTACCAATTGAAAAAAGTGAATTCCCCGAAATCTGTGAAAGAAAAGGTATTGGCCACCCGGATACTGTTTGTGATGCCGTTGCTGATGCGTGTTCTAGAGCCCTGTGTGTATATTATCTTGAGAATTTCGATAGAGTATATCATCACAATGTCGATAAGGCTGCTCTTGTAGGAGGTACTGCAAGACCTGAATTTGGTGGAGGCCAAATAATTCAACCGCAGTATTTCTTAATTGTCGGAAGGGCTATAAGTCAAATCCTTAAAGAATGTGGTGATGGCACACATAAACTTGAATATATCCCTATTCCAACTATCTGTATAGAAACTCAACGTAATGTACTTTCAGAGATTTTCAGAAACCTCGATTTAAATAAAGATATTCAGTTTGATTATGCTGTACGGCCTGGATCTATAGATTTAACTGGTGTTTTTGATGAATCTCATCATACTGAAGAAGTTCCACTTGCTAATGATACTAGTTTTGGAGTGGGATATGCTCCTTATTCAGATGTAGAGAAAATAGCTTTAGAGACCGAAAGGTTGCTAAATTCAGATAAATTTAAAGATAAATGTAAAGCATCTGGTGAAGATATTAAGGTAATGGTTGAGAGAATTGGTAATGAAATTGGAATTACTGTTGCAGCAGCAATGGTAAGTAAATACATTCATGATGCAAGTGAATATGTGAGTTATACCAACCAACTAAAAGAGGCAGTTCTAGATTTAGCTGCTGATTTAATCCCAAATCGTGATGTATCTTGCCAAGTTAATGTAGCTGACAATATACAAAAAGGAATTATGTATCTAACCATTACTGGAACTTCTGCTGAAGCAGGTGATGATGGAGAAGTAGGTCGTGGTAATAGAGCTAATGGACTTATTACTCCTTGTAGAACTATGAGCCTAGAGGCTGTTTGTGGAAAAAATCCAATAAATCACGTAGGTAAATTATATAACGTGTTAAGTACAGAAATTGCAAGAGAAATCGTTAAAAAAGGAGAAGGCAATATTCTAGAAGCTCATGTTAAATTATTATCTCAAATTGGCAGACCTATAACTGACCCTTGGGTTAATTCAATTGAATTGATACCTGCTGATAATGTAAACTTTGATTCAGTAACAAAAGTAGCAGAAGAAGTTTCAGCTGAAAAACTAAGCAAGCAATATTTTTTTGATCTAAGAAAAAGACTGATTGCTGGTGAAGTTCAAGTCTTTTAATTATTTGTTGAAGATAAACAAATTTTATTTTTTTTCTCTTTTTTTATTTATTAGATTCTAAGATTAAAGCACAATTTTTTCATTTTATAGTTGTCATTTCTTTTATAATCAAAAAAAGATTTTCTAAAGTGAGATTAAATGGGTTTAGATAAATGGTTGAAACCAGAGGATGACGATAAAGAATTAAACAAAGAGAGAAACCCAGTAAAAAAGGTTAAAAAAGGTAGAGATGAGCAAGCTAAAAAAAAATTTAGTGAAAATCAATCAATTAAATTAGTGAAATACACCCTTGTTTGCAAAAACGCTAAATGTAAATATCAAAAAGTAATTGTAAAAAAGCAAATCACTGCAAAAGATAAAACCTGCCCAAGATGTGATAGTGAAATGAAAATTAAGGAAAGATAAATTTACTAGATGTACCAAAATTTTTTGTACTACTTAATGGATTAGATGGAAGATTGTGTAAATCAAAAACAGACTCACAATTTGGACAAGTGTTAGGTTTTTTACTATATTTCAAAATAAAGTAAACAATGAAACCCAAACCTAAGGTAAGGATAACCATAAAACAGAGAACTTCATGATAAACATGATCAAAATTCTTACGGCGTAGTGCTACCACCATTTCGCATGTTGGGCAGTATACTTTATGAGTCATTGGTAAAAGTCTCTGAATAATATTGACAATAATTAAATTTAATATTTTGAATAATAATTATTTTTTGGTCATTATAAAACTTCAACTTTTTCCCATTTTATGAGTTATTAACTTGTTTAGTATAAAAAGAAAGTAAAAATCAATAATATTAATTAAATCCTCTAAAAGTTTTCTTTTCTTCTGGCTCTTTCTTTTTCTTTTCACCAGTTGTTAAGATATCCCATGTGCTTGTCACACCCATTTCTTTTAATTTCTTTCGTTCTTCCTCTAATGAGAGGTCATCTTCATTCTCGTCTTCAATTTCGTCTTTAGTCATAAATCAAACTACCGAAATATTTGATTTTAATACACTAATAGAGTTTAGCTTAATATATTTTTCTTAGTTTAGGATTATTAAGTATAAATAGAAAATTTGAGTAAACCTAAGAAAAAATATTTAAACGACACTCAATAAAGTTTTATATCTTTAATTTTATATTTTATTAAAAAACTATTCTTTTAAAAAATTAAAAATATTAAATTTGGTAATAACTATGGCAAGTTGTGCACATTGTGGGACAGAAATAATTGAAGAACCTTTTCACTGTAATGAATGTGGGTATAATTATTGTGCAATACATAAAGATCCGATAAATCATGATTGTAATATTATAAAAGAGAGTCTAAGCTTACAACAAACTCCAACCGTTATCCAATCTTACAATCAAATTCCACAACCTTCACAATTTCCTCAAGAACAAGCATACCAGCAACCAAGTACTCCTGGTGTGGTACGAGGGACTACAGATGGAACATATACATGGTATCGTCAAGAAAACCAAGTACCTGTCAATGCATTTGACCCAGATTCTGGAATTAAGTTTAAAGGTATTCTATTACCTCATAAATCAGAATTATTTCATTTTATAATTGGTGTATCTTTGATTTATATTATTGGTATTATTACTTTCACTCCTAATTTGATAACTTACCCCGGATATCAATGGGCAATTTTTATGTTAGCTGGTTTTTATGCTACGGCTTTTCTTTTTCATGAATTAGGCCATAGACAAGTAGCTGTTCATTTTAATCTCCAAACCAAATTTAGATTATTGACCTTTGGGATGATTTTAACAGTATTTGGCGTGGTTATTAACATTTATTCTTTATTTTCTAGCGGAGGTAGTTTTCCTTCTTTAGCTTTACCTGGTGCTGTGGTTGTTTTGGGTTTAAGTAAAATAGATAGAACCACTGGATTATGCAAAACCGCAGGTCCCACAGTTAACTTAGTGTATGGTATAATTCTTTTTATAATCTCGTTTATCATCCCTATTTATCCGCTTAATCAGTTAGTATGTTTAGCAGCAAATTTGAATTTTATGTTAGGCACTTTTAATATGATTCCTATTGGTATTTTAGATGGTCAAAATATTTGGAAATGGAATAAAAAAGTCTATATTGCATTAGCTGGTTCATTACTTACGCTTTTAATAATAACATATATGCTTATTTATGCTCCAGTTGGTAGTAACCCATATTTTCCTTAATCCTATTATTTTAACATAATCTTTATTTTTCCTTAATTATTATATATTGAAATCCTTTGGTGTAAATTAATATGGAGAGGAATATTAAAAAGTAAAAATTATCAAGGATGATAATTTTAAATTATTAAACTTTAGAGTTTTATGATTAATTTAATTAAAGTT
>JBHLLJ010000149.1:0-7928 GCA_048885705.1 Candidatus Hermodarchaeota archaeon
TTTAGATTCAGTTGATGGTTTAGCAAAAATCTGTGAAATACTTGAGGATAATATTAGGAATACATTATCACAAATATAAATATATTTTCGTGAAACCCCTCTTTCACGATAATTCATATCCTGTTAGTGATATTAGAATAATATCTTAGAAACATTACAATAATATACTATCAAATGAAAATTTTAAAATGAATCTTTAGATTATAAGATTAATAATTATAAAATTTTAAGTGATATTCAAAATATGCCACCGCTGAAAAAACAAGCTATCTATATAATTGTACCTACTATAGGTTTATATATTCTAATTATAATACTATTCCTTTCAACTTCGTTTTCTAGCGTTGCTGATTTTTTTATCAGATTCGGTGCAATATTTGGATTTACTTCGATGTTTATAGCAACTATAATGACTCCTTTTGTCGTTGAATTGTATAAAATTTTTGGAAAACCGTTTGTTAAGATACATCATATGTATTCCATCATGGGGCTTTTACTGGTTACACTTCACCCTTTAATATACGCTGTTTCTGTTGATAATATAGCCGTTTTTATACCAGATTTTACTTCTTGGTATGGATTTTGGTCTTTAGGGGGTCGTTTAGCACTTATTTTAATTTATCTAGCAGTTCTAGGCGCACTCCTAAGGAAAAAGATGATCAAAAGCTGGAGATTCATACATATCCTAAATTATATAGCATTATTCCTCGCTTACGTTCATGGGGTTCTTATAGGTACAGACTTCCGAAATATAGGTATTCTTATTATCTTTACTATAATGATAATCTTGAGCTTTGGAGTCTTAATAATTAAGAGATATCTTATTTATAAAAGGAAAAAGGGAAAAAGTAAAAATTAAGATTATATATCAAAATTTCGGAAGATTCAGGGATAATTGTTTGTATAATAAAAGTTTGACCATTCCTTTCTTTTGACCCTCAAATTTAATTAAGATTAATCTATTAATTATTAAAGATCTATTTATTAACTAGTTAAAAAGAAGTAAAGAAAAAATTGGAATTCGCTGAATATACATTCAAAATCATTATAATTGGTCCAGCAGCAGTAGGTAAATCATCCTTGATTCGTAGATTTGTTGATAATGCTTTTTCAACCGATTATCAATTCACTTTAGGGGTAGATTTCATGTCTAAACTAGTTGAATATGAGACCACTAAATATGCTAGACTTAGTATATGGGATATAGGAGGACAAGACCGATTTCAGGTAATGCGTAGAAATTTTTATAAGGGTACGCAAGGAGCTTTACTACTTTTTGATCTTTCAAGAGAACAAACATTTTATACAATGCAAGATTGGCTTTCAGATTTACATCAAACTATCAAAAAAGACATACCCAAAATCATTATTGGAAATAAAAAAGATATAATTTCTGAAATAGGATCTGTAATAGATAGAGATATGATTACGAACTTTATTAAAGATGTTAATATAAATATGATAGAAACTTCTGCTAAAACAGGGGAAAATGTTACAAAAGCATTTGAACAACTTACTCGATTAATAATAAAAAATAGTCATAATCCAGAAATTGAAATCTAAAAAGTATCCATTAGTTTTTTATTACCTGGATATGATTATTGATATACTTTTTTGAAAAAATTTACTTTTTTAGGTTATTAATAAACAGAAAAAAACTTATGATTGTCAACGCCCTTTTTTAACTCTTCCTTGAAAGGAAGTAAATTGATTAAATATAGTTTTGGTATTGCCTTCAATTCTCGCAAAAATGTTAACGGGGCTAGCAGCAACAGGTTTATCTCCTGAGCTCGCGGGAGTTGGACCCCAGAAAATACAAAATCCTTGACCACTAATCCAATAACCAACGTCCCCACTTTCACACACTGTTTGAGAGTTTTCTGCTGGAATTGATACAGGGCAATCTCCATAAAGTTCTTCCCCCCATCTTGATAAATTAATCTTAAATGGAAGAGCATCCCAAATTGCTTGACATGTCTTGGGATTTTTGTCTAGTAATAATTTAGCTTTAACTTCTCCTATTTTCTTATTTTCAATGATAATATATTCCATTATAAATAACTCCAAATTATTCTTTTTGAACTAATGTAAGATTTCATACAATATAAAAAAATCTAAGTTTTTAAATAAATATTTGAGATTAATAAAAACTCCTAATATGAGAATGTTGAAATTTCCTTATATCATCATCATAAGGAAAGTAATTAATGAATTAAATTATCTTTAATTCTATTACTCTAAGGATGATAATTGAAAAGACTTTAGATTTAATCAAACAAATCTATAATATCCATAAAATTGTACCACCTAAAATTACTAAAGTTGTGATTGGATTAGGATATACAGGAGTTGAGGTTTCTGCTTATGCTTATGAACCATTTTTAGGAGTAGCATCAACCTTACCAAGTATTATAAAAGCTACTAACTGCAGTAAAATAAAATTTGCAGGAAGGCTTACGGATAAACCACTTAGTGAGTTATTAAGTTGGTCTCTTAAAGCTCCAAGTCTAGAAAGAATTATTGGAATTGCTGCTTTGAATAGTGTATCGCAACATATCTTAAAAATAATCAATCCGTATAAGAAACTTGAAAGTGGTTTGTTAGAAGAGCTGAAAATCAATAATAATACAAAAGTAACATTCATAGGTCTAATTAAGCCACTGGTAAGAAAAGTAAATAAAATTACTCAATCAATAACAGTAGTAGAAGACACGATTCCTTCATCATTGGAATTTAATCATCTTAACATTAGGAAAAATATAAATGAGCTTGATGAAAGTGAAATATTTACGGATATTTTAATTTGTACCGGAACTGTATTAATAAATAACACTCTTGAATCTATTTTGGAAAATTATAAAAGAAAAGCTCGAAAAATTATTTTGATTGGTCCAACTGCTAGTATGATTCCAGATATTCTATTTGATTATGGTATAGATATAATCGGAGGGATGAGGATTGTTAATTCAGACGCTACTTTGCAGATTTTACAGGAAGGTGGGGGTACAAAGTTATTTAAAAAACATGGAAAAAAATATTTTCTAATAAAGGAATGATATAATATACAATCTGATTTTCTAGAAGATATTTATAAAAAATATTTAATTCATTACAACCTACAAAATGATTAATTTTCTTCTCAATTTTTCGAATTCTTGCCGAATTTTAAAAGAATTTTTACTTTTGCACAAAAACTTGCATGTAACTTCTGAACAAAAGAGAGATTTAAATTTAATATATAAAATTTGGTAAAAAATAGTATTTAATTAATAAGAATATTATTAGATTGATATAATTTTAGTACATAGCTTATTTAAGAAAAAAATAGTTGCTTAGATTTCTACATATGTATGATTATTCTTTTAAAATAATTGTGATAGGTCCGGCTGGTGTTGGAAAATCTTCCCTCATCCGCAGACTTGTAGAAAATGAGTTTACTTTTAACTATAAGTTCACAATTGGGGTAGAGATCAATTCTAAAATGGTAGAATTTAAGAAAGGATTATTTGCTAAGCTCACAATATGGGATATTGGTGGCCAAGATCGTTTTAAAACTCTACGTAGAAATTTCTATGAAGGCACTCATGGCGCATTGGTGGTATTTGATCTTTCAAGAGCAGAAACATTTCCAAAAATGAAAGAATGGGTACCCGATATGAACGATATACTTGAAAATGAAGTCCCTGTAGTAATTCTAGGAAATAAATCCGATTTAGTTCCAAAAATTGGTGAAGCCATCAACGGTAAGGAGACTAATCAATTTGCTGAGAAAATAGGTAGTCTTTATATGGAAACATCAGCAAAATCTGGTAATAATGTTACAGAAGCATTTGCTAGGCTTTCAAGACAGATGGTAAAAAAAAATTTTGATATATAAGCTTCTTCTTAAATTTTTAATTTTGTCGGATAAAAAAAGAATTTTTATTTAAACTCAATGTTTTGGATAATATTTTAATATCGAACTGAGATTAAATATGTAAATGTTATAGAATATTGTCTCAACAACTGGAAAGTTCTATATCATTAATATTTGATTCCAATTACTAGTTTAGATTTGACTTTATGTCCCATCTATACGTTTTCAAAATAATTTTGATCGGTCCTGGAGCTGTAGGGAAAACTTCACTTTTACATAGATTTGTGGAGGATAAATTTTCATTTAGATATAAATTAACCATCGGTGCCGATTTCTTATCAAAAATTATTAAATATGATAAGGATCCAACAGTAAAATTACAGATTTGGGATATAGGTGGTCAAGATAGATATAAATTTCTAAGATCAAGCTTTTTTGATGGAGCTAATGGGGCTTTAATAGTTTTCGATCTTTCGAGATGGCATACATTCGAAGAACTCGATGAATGGCTCTCGGATTTAAGAGAATTTGCCGGAGAAGAAGTTCCTTTTGCAGTAATTGGAAATAAAGTAGATTTAATCGACAAAAGGGATGAGCTTTATGAGCGAGAAAGCGCAGAGGTATTTGCTAAAAAAGAACAAACATTTTATATTGAAACCTCTGCGAAAACAGGCGAAAAAGTAGAAGAAGCTTTCTTAAACCTAACAGAAAGAATGATTAAAAATATCAAATCTAAATAGAATGAGTTATAAGTCCACGAATTTTAATAATCCAAATGAAATTAGATTTGTATAAAATTTTGATTTATTTCTTTTTATCATCTCTTTTTTAAGATCTTCATATTCAAATGATAAATCATCCAATTTCTTTTTAGTTAGTTTTATATCTTTTTCTAGAAATTTTATCTCTTCTTCTAACTTCTTAAAATAATTTAATCTTTCGTTTTTCTTTTCTATTTCTGTAATTTTTTCTATATTTTGGAGTTGACGTGGTGTTGGTCTTTTGTGTTCCTTTTGTTCTAAAGTTTTTATTAATGATTCGAGTTTAAAATTTAGAGTTCTTCTCTTATGGGAGTAAATTTTTTCTTTTTTCTTTTTTTCTTGGTCGAAAATATTATTATTTAGAATTTTAATTTCTCTCTTCCAAATAGAGGTTTTTAATTTAACAATTTCCTTTGCTTTTTCTCGTAGTTCGTTAACATTATTATAATCTATATGAAATTTCTCCTTCTTACCATTCAATAGAAATAAATCACTGAAATTTTTTATATCTAATATTATCTCCGCAAATTCATTGATTTCATTCCCATTTTTATCAACTAAGATAGCATATATTTGATTTTCAATTATATATCCTTGAAATTTTACTGAAAAGATGAATAGAAATAATTTATCTGGCATTTGCATCGAACTGTATAATTTTTCTAGCTCTTTTTTTCTTATAAAAAACACACTGAAATTTCCATTAAATTCATCGCTTATACAATAATCTAAAATTTTATTAATCAATGGATGTCCTAATGCAAAAAAGTCAATTTCTTCTCTTTTCCTGGCAAGATCTGAACTGAAAGTACCCATATACTCATCTTGAAATTGATATTTTGGATTTTTTAAAAGAACCTCATCTAAAATAATTTTAGAGATAAAGGTAAAATCTTGAGAGATCTCCTCCTTAAAATTTTGAATATTTTCTAAAGTTCCATATAAATTATCTTGTTGATTAAAGAATAATTTCATTAGTAAGTATAATTCATTATGAGTAAGCTTTACGTCTACACATGAAGCTAATGATGTGATTAGTCCCTCCATTTGGAACGATTTTTTGTCGATCATGAGATCATCTAATTGCATCTCAATCTCTTTAGCTTTTCTTATTTCTTCATCGAGAGTTCGATAAAATTCATTTAATCTCTTCCTTTTTTTCCCATCTTCTTCAGCAAAAATGACACCTTTAAAATCTTTTTCGATCCTCCCAATTATAGGTTCTAGTATTCCAATGGATTCTTCAAAAAGATTTATCCTTTTTATTATAGCATGGATTATATCTGTTTCAACTGTTCCTTCCATAAAAATATTATAAATATAAATCTCCTTGGATTTCTGGCCAATTCTATCTAATCTTCCTATTCTTTGTTCAAGCTTCATAGGATTCCAAGGTAAATCATAATTAATTAATACTCGACAGAATTGGAAATTTCTACCCTCACCACCGATTTCAGTTGAAATTAAAATTGAGAATTTCTTATTTGATCTAAATCTCTCGACTGATTCATCTTTTTGTATTTTATCTAAACCTCCAAAGAATAATTCAACGCTAAAATTAGGATTATGATTTTCTATTAGAGATTTTAAGAAATTTAAAGTATCAACAAATTGAGTAAATATTATTATTTTCTCTTGAGAGTTTTGTGAATAAATTTGATCTAATAATTCGAGTAGTTTAGCTGATTTCGAATCATAAGGTAAAGCGTTCAATTTATCATAATATTCCTTTAATATTTTCTCTTGATTTAGGAGATCAATTGCTTCTTCATTTTTTTCTTTAATTTTTGTATTATTGAACAATTCAAAGATTTCATTATCAAGATATTGATCCTCTAATTCTGATTCATAGTATTCAGGATCTCCTTCTTTAATTAATTCAGTATCCAGAAAAATATCCTTATATCTGTCTAGTTGATCCAATCGTCTTTCAATACTTTTAAGAAATGCCTGTTTTGAGCTTGTCAATAGCTTTTGTAAAGTGGTTATTATGAAACCAATTCCAGTATTTTCTTTGCTTAAGGAAGAATTATAAATTTTTGCTAAATATAGTCGTATTTCATTATATACATCTAATTCTTGTTTAGTGGGATTTACCATTATCGTATTTACAATTCTTTTGTTTAATAAATCTTCAGAAAACACATTTTTCTTACGATTTCTAATTAAAAATTTCGATAATGTGTGATCCTCCTCTATTTTTCTTAATAATGGTAATTTAAAAGAATGATCTTTTATTTCTGAAAGAATCTGATTTAGATTTTTATTTTTATCAATATATTTTAAGTCTTTAAGAAGTCTAATCGTATTTTTAACTTCAAAATTATTCAATTTGTCAATGTTATCCAAATTAGATACTAATAGGTTTATGAATGGCATATTCTTTCGAAAGTGCTCGAAATCACTAAAATTTTCAAAGATTTCTGGATGAATTAACTCGATTAAAGAAAATAATTCAAATGAATGAAGTTGTAAAGGCGTAGCAGTTAATAGTAACATACTTTCTGAATTAAAACTTAAACTTTTAGCTAATTCATAATTAAGCGTCTCACGATAGTTTCCTGTTATTGCATTAATGAGATACCTTCTTAAATGGTGTGCCTCATCAAAAATTACAATATCCCATGAAACACTTGACAAAAATTCAATATATTTTTTATTTCGAGCAAATTGAAGTGAACAAATAATCAAATTATCATAATAGAAAGGATTCTGAAGAAGATCTGGATGTTTATAACTGCCTTTACGTTTTAATTCGTTAACTTTTTTGCCATCATAAACTGTAAATTCGAGATTGAATTTATTACTCATTTCAAACGTCCATTGTTTCACAAGCGAAGCAGGAACAATAATTAAAATACGTTCGGCCAAATCTCTAGCAATCATCTCCTTTATGTAAATACCTGCTTCAATTGTTTTTCCTAGACCAACTTCATCTGCTAAAATAATTCTTGGAAAAAACTCTTCTGCTAATCTATGGGTTACGTTTATCTGGTGCGGCATTAGAGTTAAACGGGAATTTGTAATACATTTAATCTGATAAGACTTATAATAAGAATAGAATAAATTTGCCCAGTATTTGATTAAAAAATTTGTTGGAGGATCTATCCTCTGTTTTGAAATCAGAGTTTTTATTGGAGTTTCGTACTTAGAATAAATTTCATTCTCAAAAATCTGAGATTTTTTGCCGTCTTCTTTTAAAAATTCATAGGATAATACACCATCTTGAATCAAGAAATCTTTTGTATTTATATATCCAATTCCATGTTTAGTAACTATCTTATCATTTAACTCATAAACATAGTGAATAA
>JBHLLJ010000150.1:0-7738 GCA_048885705.1 Candidatus Hermodarchaeota archaeon
ATGAAAAAGTGGACTAATCCCTATTAATCAATATTGATACTTAGGTGAAATAAATGACTCTAACAGATTTTAACGACAAAGCAGAAGAAAAAGATTTAGAAGTGGAAATGGATAAGGAAATTTTCAAATTTATCCCTGATACACGCATCTTACGGGTACTATTTGAAGGCAAGATTTTTTCTTTACGCCAGATCCAGAAAGATACCATCAAGAAAGGCTTATTCTTTCGCAAGTCATTTCTAATCTGTGCCCCCTCTGGGAGTGGAAAGACCTTAATCGGTGAAGTATGTGCCATAAACAATATATTCCAAAAATTTGGAAAATCCATATATTTAGTTCCTTATAAGGCATTAGCCACAGAAAAATATACCCATTTTAAGAAAAGTTATATTAGGTTTGGGGTAAAGGTTGAGCTTTCCATCGGGGATTATGATGTGGACGACTCCAAGTTGGAAAAAGCAGATCTTATTGTAACTACTTATGAAAAATGCGATAGTATCTTAAGGAATTTTCACGATAAGGAATGGATCTTCAACATATCCACTATTATTATCGATGAGATTCATATTATCGCCGAATCAGATAGAGGTCCACGGTTGGAATCGTTGATTGTCCGGCTCAATGAATTTCTTCATTATCCTCAAATCATCGGATTATCGGCTACGATAGCAAACGCAGAGTTCTTTAACTCATGGCTTTCCTCACTTGGAAACGATACCACCCTTATCCAATCCGATGATCGTCCTGTGCCACTACATTATAAGATTGAGGTTACCCAAAACAAAGATTCAACCATAAAACGATTGGTAAAAAACACCCTTGAAAAAAATGGGCAATTATTAATATTTGTAAATAGGAGAAAGGTAGCACATCAAACAGCAGACAGTATAAAACATATTATAGAGAAATTTTTAGAAGAAAATGAGCTGAATGTATGTAAATCATTGGAAAAAAAGTTAAGTAATATCAAGGGAGGCCATCGTGACCTAAAAAAAGTGATAAAACATGGGGTTGCCTTTCATCATGCGGGACTTCTTCCCAAAGAGCGAAAGACAATTGAGGATAATTTTCGAAAAAGAATTATTAAAGTGATATGCTGTACGACCACCCTCTCAGCCGGTATCAACACTCCTGCCAGAGTGGTCATCCTAAAAGATTTCAAGAAATATGTAACCTCTGGGCATAACATTAAGAATTTCTCTGGATATCATGAGAACGGTGATGGCTTTTCTTATTTCAAATCCTTTTCGAGTAATGAAGTATTTCAAATTCTTGGTAGAGCAGGGAGACCTGGACTCGACAATGTAGGGTATGGGATTATATTAGTAAAGGATATTGAGGAGAAAATGTGGGTTGAGGATCATTTTTTTCAAGATTATAATCTCACTAAAACATTGATCCCTAAATATAATGATTTAACTTCTGGCCTAAACAAGATAAATACTCTTAAAGAACAAGTC
The DNA here is from genome assembly GCA_048885705.1 of Candidatus Hermodarchaeota archaeon. Lineage (GTDB taxonomy): Archaea > Asgardarchaeota > Lokiarchaeia > Sigyniarchaeales > SOKP01 > Loki-b32. The sequence continues at coordinate 1,461 of JBHLLJ010000150.1, forward strand.
CTGCTCCGTATTTTCGAAGAAGAAAAAATTACTTTAGAGAAATTAAAGCAATTTTTTGAAAAGACATACTTCTGGTTTGGGATTAAAAATAAGATGAAGGATCAGCAAATACCTATCGAACAGCTATTAATGATTAAAGAGATTACCCCGATTAACATCCTAAAGCTCCATTCCAATCCCCAACAAGTAGCTGCTCTAAAAGAGAAACAATACCAGATCAAACTTACTAAATTTACCGAAGATACTATTTCGGGGTATGTGAAGAGTACTTATGGGGTTTATTATTGCCAATTCGATATTGAGGCGGGGATCCAATGTACTTGTGGGTTCAAAAACGGTATCTCTGATAACTTCGCAAATGACGAGTTTTCTTTTGAATTTTGCAGCCATGTGAGCGCTTTTTTAGTCTATCTTATCCAGATACCCGATATGAAATTTCAGAGATATGTGGATTCCATCATTCCAAAATCAGTGAAAAATCAATATATCCTCAATTACTTATTTGAGAAAGGTTTAATACGGAAAAGTGAAGAAGGGACCATTGAATGTTCGCAGTTTGGCAAGTTAATTATTCGCTTATACTTATATCCTGTATCTGGGGTCATTATTCGCTATAAACTTGAACATGTAGAAATTAATAGGATCCAAGACCTCATAAAAGAAGCTTATGATATTTTAAAAGCTGAGTTTCGTGTAAAGGATTATAAAATGCTCCAGCCAATTCTTGAATGGGCGGATGAGGAACCAATCGAGCAGATATTAGAACGGTATAATATTATGGCAGGAGATTTATTTTCTGTTCGAGACAATCTGGAACGAATAATTACTTTTATAGGAATTATTGCCAGCAGTTTAAGTACGCATGGTATAGATTTATATGATAAGCTTACTAAAATAGCTGAAATGTGCGAAACCCTCAAGATTCGACTGCGTTATGGAATTCGAGAGGAATTATTCGATTTAGTTTTGAGGTTAAACGAGGTTGCTCGTGTGAGGGCTCGAATTATCTATAAGGCAGGATACCATACTGCTTCTCAAGTGAAGAAAGAGAGTCCTTATATATTAAATCAGAAGACAGGGTTAGGGATTAATTTATGTAAAAAAATTATCAAAGATAAGAAATCTAAATAAAAAATAAAACGTATATTCATGGATTCGAAAACTAATAAGAAAAAAAAAATAAAAATACATAATTCAGAGATTTCTGTTAGAAATTCGAAAAATGCAGAAAAGAATTGTGCCGGATCAGTAGAAAAAAACATCGAAAATTTATGTGACGAAAATCTTATTACTCTTAAGAAAATCCATGCGATTTTATTAAATTGTCTTAACCTTTCCAAACAACAAAAACTAGAATTTTGTGAAAGCGAAAGGTATTTTATGAAATTGTATTTGAAAAAACTAAAAAATAAAAATGAAGAATAAAATTCATTTTAAATTTTTATTCCCTTCGCGCCATATTTTTCCTTACTTGAGAGTATCTTACTATTGAGTATATAAAGAGAATTAGTTTAGAAATTAATGTTGAAACTATTTGAAAAATGCCTACTACTCCTAGTATTTCATTCCATTCTACTCCATAATATATAAAAGATTGAACTAAATCTTTTAAATAAATAGAATATGAGTAAAGAGAAGAGATTGTAGGGGGAATACCAACTAATGCTACAAAAAATATTAGTATTGCTGCTGTTTGAGATAATGTAAAACCAAATATTCTAATAACTTTATTGGTTGCATTTATATCATTTTGAGTATTATTGCTTCTTTTTTTAGATAAAACGATTATAACTAAAGTATACAAGGAGAGGATAAGAACAGTTACTCCTGTTATTATATAAAAAATTTGTCTTGATACATATTCACTAGGGAATCCAAAAATCTGAATATAGTTAATAAGAGTGGTAAATGAGTAGAGTAGGTTTGTTCCTTCAATTACTCCGATTAAAGCCATATAAAATAGAATAGCTTTAGAAGTTCGACCTAGTTTAATACCAAACCATTTTGGTTCATCAAATTGAGTTCTATTTTTGATTTTGATCTCGCTCATAAAAAACAACTTTTGTATTAGTCACTTTTACATTATTTTTAGGTCTTTTTCTCCAATTTGGATTTATAATATTCAAAATAAAAACTTCAACTTCATTCCAATGGATTTTATATATAGAAAATTGAGTTATTATTATAATAAAATAATAATTACAAAAAAAGGTTTCAATCATGAGTTCTCAATCAGAAGAAAAAATAGAATTTATTGTCCTGAGTTTTGAGGATTTTCAAGAGGACTCCATAAATTTTAATAGGATTATCATTCCTTTTTCTAAGTTCGGTTTATCCAAAGCCCCAGAATATATTTATGAAGGAAATGAAAATATTACTTTCAAAAAAAGACATCCCACATATAAATCTATTTTTTTGTATGAGTTTACTGAGTAATTAAGATAAATTTAAAAAAATCATAAATTCTCATACGACTCAATATTTTTCTTTAAATAATTTTGAGTCTATCCTATATTAAAAGGTGAATAGATTATGAGTTCTAAATCAACAGATAAAAAATATCAAAAAATCCCAATTCAAGATTTACTAGAACCTCTTAAGTTAAAAACAGCTATCATTCCCTATTCTAAGTTTTCTAAAACTGAGAAATTTATCTATGATGGACACGAAAAAATTCCATTTCATGAAAGACACCCCGTCTATCAAACTCTCCTGAAGATAGAATTTGCTGATGGGATTAAAACGTTCCTGATAAATCTTAAAAAATAAACTAAATCATTGTTAAGCTATTCATTTATTTTATATGTAAAATCATCATTCAATTGAATTAAAAATCCTTGCTTTCTTAGTCTTCTCGTTAACATTTTTATTTCTGATTTTGGAATCCCATAGTCTTCTCCTTCAATTTCAATCATATAGTAGGGAAACGAATTATATTTTTCAGATAAATTATAAAGCACTTGTTTGAATTTCTCATAATAATTATAAATGGACTTAATATTTATAGCATCATTTTGGCCTTTCACTTTTTTAAAGATTTTAAAATCATCTAAGGTTCTAAAATCCGGTCCTGAACCTAATTCTTTTATGGCTAAGGCATTTTGCTTCTTTTTTACTAATTCTACAGCATTGGATATGCCATTTACAATTTCACCACCATTGATGATTTTACTCACTTGATGAGTATAACCACATCTAACACATTTTTTAGACTTTTGAGTTGGTTTTGCATAGATATATTGCTGGCATTTGCTACATGCAAACACTAAATATGGAGTCTTATCTTTTTTCCATTTTGTATCTTCCATTTTAATATCCTCTTTTTGTTTCTAAAATATTTTTTACGATAAAATACAATTCTTCTTCATTATCAATTGTTATTGCTTGGAAATGGTGTTCCTTGGCAAATTCCAGCAGATTTCGTTTCAGTACTCGTTTTTCTCCTTCGATAGTTTCGGTAAAGTCAGTAAAGTCAAAAATAATAATAAGAAGTGAAGATATTTGCGAAAAATCGCTTATATCACCAAGCAGTTCCTCTGAGTTAATCTCTTGAGGATTGTAAATTTGAATGAGGACTTTATTATAGATGACAATATGAAGATCAGAATCCTCAATAGAATAAGGAATTTTATCATTTTGAAACCTATTTCTTAGGCCAAATTTCATTGGTAGAAATTTACTAAGTTTAATGGGATACTGTATTTTTTCGGATGGCTCTGGACGTCTTTCTATAAATGCTTGAAGCTTCGATTGTACTTTTTTCCCACCGCTTTTGTTTTGAGGAGGATCTTCCAATTCAGGTCTCTCGAGATTTGGTTTGATAGGTCCTATAATTAGCCTTTCATCATTAGTGTAGGAATCCTTATAGGAATCCTTTGACTGCTGCGGTTTTTTAAGGCTCACCTCCATTTTTTGTAATTTGCTAAGGGCAATTCGGAGATATATCTCATCACGAGTATTTTTGCTATATAAAATCACTACCTTACCCTCACGATGTCGAGCTGTTCTTCCTTTTCTCTGTATCAACCGAATCTCAGAAGCCACCACGTCATAGAAAATCACCAAATCACACTCACTGATATCGAGTCCTTCTTCTCCCACATTCGTAGATACCAACACATTATATTGCCCTTCTTTAAACAAGTCTAAAATCTCAATCTGCTCCTTTTGGGAAAGTCCTTTATCATCATCTGATTTGGTTGCCTGCCCTACAAATCGTACTGGTTTTATCAGAGATACAGATCTTAACTTTCTTACGATGTTTTTGACCGAGTTCCGAAGTTTAATGAACACTAATATGCGGGCTTCAGGAGATTTATTTAACTCATCTACAATAATCTTGACGAGCACATGATATTTGGGGTGGATAAGGTTTTCAGGGGAATATTCTACATTTTTTTTCAATTCAAGATGAATTCTGTTTAACCGACCATCAGAAGCAAGTATTTTAGTGGCTTTTGAGCTAGTCTTTTTCCGTGCATCTTTTTGAAGTTTATTAAGATAATCCAGCAGCACATCTAATCCTTGTTGTTCAACTAACTCAAGCATATGAAATAAGATTAATCCTTGGGCATTAATGGATAACGCACTATATACTCCTGTTTTATCACCATCACTATTTAAGAGCCGTATTAATTCGGCATTTAATCGAAGTAAATCTTTTCGGATAATTTTCGTATGTAACTTTTCCCCTTTTTCTTCTAGAAAATTTAATTGTGAGAGATAATGAAGCCGTTCTTCTAATACCAAAGTAATTACTTCATATACATCCTCCATTAGAGCAGTGAGATCTACACCAATTTTGTAGATATCCATCGGTTTAAGATACTTCTTTACATCGGTATCAGTACGGGTTCTAATATGAATATTTTCTAAGGGAACATGGAGGTTCTGGCATAAACTAGAAATTTTTTTCTTAGAAGCGCCAGGGGATGCAGTCAGTCCTAATATTATTCCATCAGGGTTATGATCCACAAACTCATCTGCAATCATGATATAGGCATAATCTCCTGTTGCATGGTGAGCCTCATCAAAAATGATTAGAATGGTGTCCTTTAAAGTGTATTTACGATTCACTAAATCATTTCGAAGGGTTTGAGGGGTGTAAAATAGAATTTGATGTTCTGTAAAAATATCGACTCTCTGTTCAGGCAATGTTTTCCCTGTTAAGATCGCATACTTTTCTTCGGGTATTCCTAAAAATTTAAGAAAAGTATGGTAATGTTGGTTAATTAATGGTCGAGTGGGAGCAAGGACAATAATTTTACTATTAGCTGGAAATCGTTCTAACACTTTACTTGCTACTAATACCGCAATTATCGTCTTTCCAAGCCCTGTAGGAAGTACCACCAATGAGTTTTTATTCGCACATTCGTTTGCTATATTTACTTGATACTTGCGAGCTTGAAGCCCTTTTGATTCTAATTCCGAAGGAATGTTATTCATATCACCTTTAGATTCAGCTATCTTTTATCACCTTAATTCTATGATTCTCAATTGTGACTTTTTCCAAAGGTTTATTGCTTTTATTGTAGGAAATAATAGTCTCACCTAACTTCAACCCTAACTTTGAGGGGTACACCACTCCACTCCCGTTCGATTCAAATAAGTAAGGATGAGCCTCTTTTAACTTTTTAATTTTTCCCAACAATTCTGAGCCGTCTCGTACAATATCAAACCCCTTCCCTCGCTTTATATGTTTAAACACATAAACAATATCATTGAGTAGAGCAATATCAGAATTTGAAATATCTATTGTGTCTGGAATAGGACTGGTTCTATACTCGTGTCTTTTTTCAGTAATAAGATAGACCTGATTATCTGTATGATACTTTTGGAGTTGGTATTTTTTAAACGCAGTCTCAAATTTTTCTTGAAAATTTAGGAGCAAATAAATGACACCATCAACTTCAGAGCTCGGAATATTTAATAATTCTGCTAGCTTGCTGAAATTGAACCTTTTATCATAATGGTCCTCGAACTTTCCTAAATAATCTACAATTTGATTTAAAACCCTAAGTATCTTTCGAAATTGTTCTTTATTATAATGATTTGAACTGTCTGTATCTGAAGCTGATGTCATCAAAGTATAATTATATAACCAGGAAATAAAAAGGAAAAATTCATAGAAACCTTTGAAATTAAATATATCTAATTAGAAAATAAAAAGAAGTTAATGAAATTTTTGAAAAAAAAAAAGAGTTAGAACTTCTTTGATTCCTTTTTTGAATTATTAAGTTTTTTTGTAGAAAAAGCGATGACAATTCCAGGTACTACAA
>JBHLLJ010000151.1:0-7692 GCA_048885705.1 Candidatus Hermodarchaeota archaeon
CTAATACAATAATAATAAACAGCAATTAAAATGTAAATGTTAATTACAAGACTGATATAAAAATAAATTATACCTACCATATCAAGCCCTCTTCCTTTGAATTAGGGTTATTATTAATGGGATTAAAGCTAATGATCCTGAAATAAATAATATATCAAATCTCTGTACTAAGACAAGAAAAATAAAATCAATGATGAGTGTGGCAGTATATCCAATTATAATTAAGTCAATTTTTTTCATTATTATAGATTATTATAAGTTTGTTTTATTTTATTTAATCATAGCTTTTCTAATCCTCTCTGCTGCTTTGCTTGGATTTTTCATACGAGTAATTCCTCCACCAACGATTATAATATCTAGTGGATAATCTAATAACTTTGCTATATCTTCTTCCCTAATTCCCCCTGCAATTGCTAATCGTGGATGATCCTTTATCCTTGATACAGATTCTAACTCATACAATGGAGCTCTTCGTGACGCTTGACTGTCTAGACCACTATGTACAAGGGCGTAATGTAATTTTGTATCTTCATAATTAAGGTCTATAATACCTGCTAGTCTAATTGCTGGTGATCGAGACACAATGAGGTCAGCCATGATTTCTACGTGAAAATCATATGCTGCCCGTAAAGCTTCTTGAATTGTGTCATCATAAGCATCTGCAAGTATTGTGATAATATCAGCTTTAGCTTTAGCTGCCATTTTTACTTCAAGATATCCTGCATCTGCGGTTTTTAAATCTGCGCATACTAACTTATCGGGGTGAGCATCCTTTAGTGCTTGTATCGCTCGCACACCTTCAGACTTTATTAAAGGGGTTCCAGCTTCCAAAATATCTACAAAAGGAGCTACAGCCTTTGATATTGCTAATGCCTCATCAATACTTTCAACATCTAACGCTACTTGTAGGCGAGGAATTTTTATTTCCTTTTTTTGTGTTTGGATAAGATTCATTCTATAAAATATTCCCTATTCTTCTAATTTTAATTTGTAAATTTATTATAATTAAATTTATCCTTAATTTTTCAATAATAACTTACTCTTTTCTATGAAAATATTAAATGTATAGGAAACATGTTCGAAATTATTTTTATTTATAATTGGTAATTAGCTTCAATTAATTATTTAATCATAAATTTTGAGGTGAACTATAAAATGATGCCAATTGGGCCTTTAATGAAAGAGCATAGATTAATTGAAAAAATGATATTCCTCATGAAGAATGAAATTGAAAGAATGAAAAAATTTGCTAAAGCAAATCCTTTATTCATTGATATAGCTGTTGATTTTATCAGGATGTATGCTGATAGAACCCATCATGGAAAAGAAGAAGACATACTTTTTAGAGATCTTGATAAGAAAGAACTCTCTCCTAATCATATGAAAATAATGGATGAACTTGTAGAAGAGCATATATGGGCAAGAAATACAGTTGGTAAGTTAGTTGATGCCAAGAATCAATATGTGAATGGTGATGTAAAATTTATAGATGATATAGTAAATTTGATGAAAGAATTAGTTGAATTTTACCCAAAACATATTGAAAAAGAAGATAAACATTTTTTTATCCCAGTAATGAAATATTTCGATGTAGAAGAACAAAAAGATATGCTTTTAGAATTTTGGGATTTTGATAAAACTCTAATTCATGAAAAATATCAGAAAGTTGTAGAGAATCTTCAAAATAAATGATAATCTCACTTTTTTCTATATTTTATAAGAATAAAGATAAAAAGTTTTGATTATATTCATTCAATTATGAGTAAAAGTGTTGCAAAAGAACCAAAAATGCCTATACTCTTTATTGGACATGGTTCTCCCATGAATATTATATCTAATAATAAATTTACTCAAGATTTGAAAAATCTGGGTAAAAATTTACCGAAACCAAGAGCAATTTTAGTAATCTCTGCTCATTGGCTAACTTCTGGAACAAGAGTCTTATGTTCCAAATACCCGAAGCTCATATATGACTTTTATGGCTTTCCAAAAGAACTCTATGAAATTGACTATTCTAGTCCCGGATCACCAGAATTAGCTACTCTTATATGTGATGCCCTTAAGTCTTATAATGTGGAGTGCGATTATGAATGGGGCTATGATCATGCCTCTTGGTCAATTCTTAAGCACATATATCCAAATGCGGATATCCCTGTATTAGAATTTAGTCTAGATTATGGTTTTAATAGCTGGAACTTAAAACCAATTGAATATCATTACCAGTTAGCAAAAAACCTAGCATTCCTTCGTGAACAAGAGGTTCTAATCATTGGCAGTGGAAATATTGTACATAATCTTGGAATTATTGATTATAATGTTGATGCTCCAATAATGGAATGGGCAAAACAACTTGATGAGATTGTAAAAAAATGTTTAATTGATCATAATCATCAGAAATTGATTAACTTTGAAAAAATGGGTGATGTGGCTAAAATGGGTATCCCAACCTGGGATCATTACCTTCCACTTATTTATGCTATTGCTTTACAAGAAAAAAACGAAACAATAAAATTTATTCATGAAGGATTTCAACATGGTTCCGTTTCAATGAGATGCATTCAAATCGGATAATACTAATATTTAGAGAAATTCTAATTCATTTTAAAAAAAACACATACAATATCTTAAAGTAAAGGAAAAAGCAGAATAAATATCTAAATTAGGAAATAACTCTTTATTAACAGCATCTTCTCCTAGAACGAGTTGGATTATTTTTTACTTTCACGTCTTCATTCTTTATGTCATCGCTCGTGATAATTTCATTACCACATAATTCACAATACTTTAAACTATTATTTTCTATTTTCGCACCACAATTTGAACAATACATTTTAATTTGCCTTTTTCTTATTTTATTAATCTAATCCTTAATCATATTAGTTGTGTAATTAATAGAACTCAAAAATTAATAATGTACCTATAATATTTAATAAACCAATTAAATAAATGACTTTATTATGGATGTCTATAAATTTTTTTTAAGAATTTAATTTATTAGACCCAACTATAGTAAATAAATCCCTTGCAAGTTTTTTCATAATTGGTACATGACCTTCCGTTAGAACCTGGTTAGCAATGACGATTGCTGGTGGTGTTAGCTCCCCATATTTTTTAATATTATCAATCAGATAAATATCTTCATAACTCACTTCAATTTTTTCTTTAAATTCTGGTATTGATGTAAATATTCGCTCTATAATATTCACTGTTTTGCAACACTTAGCACAATAGTTTTCTTCTTCATTTTTTAACAAAACATGCATTACTATCTTAGAAATTGTTAATCCCTATTTACTAAATTTTTAATTTTAACTTAAATTATAAAACGATTTATTTAATAAATGATTATTTATAAAAACTCTTGATTTTATATTTCTATAGACAGTTCTAGATTCATCATTCTAAATAATAACGAATTCAAATAGAATATCCACATTCTTGTTTATTAGTATACAAACATATTTAATATTAAGAAAAAATATTAATTTCGTTCTCAAAAAGGAGACGCCTGTAGTCTTGTATATTTACTTGGTTGAAAACAGCATTCTTTAAAACAGGTTTTAATGACTTCTTATCGATATTTTTTCCTAGAATTAACACTCCAACTAGATGATCATCTTTCATAATGAATTTCCTACACGTTTCTCTCTCGAAGGAAACAAGTGAAACTTCATCAAAGTTTTTCTTTGAGTGAGTAATTCCAACTGCTATACCTGTAAATCCGAAAATTTTAATAGTTTGAACTGGAATTGTCCCTTCATATTTTGCATTTCCACCAGACATATTTATGGCGGCTATTTTTCCTTGCTTTTTAGCATTTCCCCATGTTGGATGAAGTATTGGTTTTTCATACAGGGGATCATATATTTGGGCAACATCACCAGCAGCAAATATATTTGGAATATTAGTCCTCATATACATGTCTACCAAAACCCCTTTATCTAAGTTAATTCCGCTGTCTCTTAGAAAGTTTATATTAGATTTCATTCCAATTGTTATAATTGCTAAATCTGCAAGAATTTCTCGCCCACTTTTCAAAAATACAGTAGTTAACTTATTATTTTCACCTCTAAATTCACTAACTTCTTCATTAAGATAAATTTCAATCCCCTTATCTCTGATTCTATTCTCTACAATTCGAGCAATTTTCCTATCGAAACCAATTGGCCATAAATGTGAGGCTTTTTCTATAATTGAAATATTTAAACCGATTTTTTTAAAATTTTGAATTGCTTTCATAGCAATGGCTCCCCCGCCTATTATAACAGCATTTTTGACAGTACAAGCTTGTTCAGAGAGCTTTTTGGCGTCATCAAGGTTATAGAGGGTTGAAACGCCCTCTAAATCAACTCCTTTCCATGGTAATAAAATAGGATGTCCTCCTGAAGCAATTAATAAAAAATCATAATTTAAGCTTCTTCCATCTTTTAATAAAATTTGATTTTTTCCAGGAATAACTTTTTCAACTTGGCTATAAATAAATTTGATATCATTCTCATCATATATTTGTTTACTTTTTAAAAAAAGATCATCTTCAGAACAACTGTTTGATATCAAATTTATGATTTTACTCCTTTTATAGAATTGATAATTTTCAGCAGAGATCAATATAATTTCTCCATTTAAATCTATTTTTCTTATCTCTAACGCTGCTGTAGCTCCTGCAGGGCCACCACCAATAATAATATATCGATTAATCTTCATTGTTAAATCACTCCATAGATTATTCCTCATTTTAATTATTTAGATTAATGATCAAATTAAAAAATTAAAAGCTACTGGTTAAGAAATATCAAATTTCACTAAATATGAATTTCAAAATTAATTTGAATTAAAGAAAAAAAGTATAAAATATAAATTAAGTTATAATTTTGGCTTAATCAATTCGCTTTATTTTTTAAATGTAAGATAATAGGAGTCTCTATTCCCCATTTAGAAAATAATTTAAAAATATTTATTTACTAATGCCTCGACTAAATTTTTAGTACTTTCATTTTCGGCATTCATGAGCATCATTTTATTTAACATTATTCTTGTTAACATTTCGAATGAATCTTTAACATTTTCACCTGTTTTGCTAGAACATTCGACAAATTCCTTTAGATTCATCAATCTTGCTGCTCTTTGGCCCTCTTCCCAAGAGATTTCTCTATAATCATCTAAATCTGATTTCCCACCAATTAAAATAATTGGGAATTCTTCTTTCGTTCCATTTATCACTGATAACCAATCAGCAATGTGTGAAAAAGAAGAGTAATCAGTTATATCATACATTAAAATCCCTCCTAAAGCCCCATAAATATATTGAGGGAAGATGAAACGAAATCTTTCCTCACCAGCAAAGTCCCAAATAAGCAATTTTACTACTTTTCCATCAATTTCAAACTCCTTAGTTTCAAAATCAACTCCAATAGTGTGTTGTGAATTTGAGATAAAGGTATTAGTCATGAACCTCTTCCTATATGTTGTTTTACCTGAACCTGAATCTCCGAAAATAACGATTTTGAAAATTGCGTCATACATGTTAATCTAATTTTATATTCTGTAATATTTTTTGTTTATTAACTTAATTGTGTAATGCTTCTCTTACACATCAACCCAAAACAGCTTTAGGATATATTATGTGAATAAGCAATTCTTCATTTAAAATAATGCAATGGTACATATAACAACATTGATATTTAAATCTTTTTCAAATACTTTACCAATTTTTCATCTTCTGGGTCCTAATTAATGAAAGATTAGATTGCTGATAAATGTTTCGACTTTATTCCTTTTTGTCCCATGAATTGAAGGAAAATTTCAAAAATGAAAAGATTTTTTCGTAATATCATTTAATTTTACAATTAATGCGTTTCCTGAAATTGAGAGAGCTCTTGTTTAATTTTAAGAGCTAAATTTCTTGGAATTTTGTCTAAAATCGATTCTGGTACATTTTTTAAGAATTTTTGACTTGTTAATATTGAAGCTAATTCTTCTTCATTTAAATATCTCAGATATCCCTGATTAATTAAGTATAAGATCACGTTAGGATAACCACTTTCAAATCTCATGGCAATCTCTTCTTTAAATACTCTTCTTGCCTTCGGATCTCCTGCGTAATAAAGAGCTTTTAACAAGGGAAAAGCAAGTTTTCTATCTAAAATGCGAGTATCGTAATCAGATTTAACCCAGGCTTGAATATTACAACAATGTGCCCAGAATTCAAATCCAGGAGTTAATTTTTCCCTCTTAGTTTTCATCCTAGTTCCATGTAGTATCTCAATAGCTTTTCCCATTAATCTACTTCTGTCATAATCCTTAGTTTCATCTAAAGGAAGATCAAGTAATATCTGCTTACATTGGTAGAAGGCTTTCCCGGCAATATTTACTATTGTGTGATCATGCTCTAATCTGAGGGTAATATATTCATTTACTTTAAATTCAGGACATATAGTATCAATTAACACAATTTCAGGATTACTTATTCTCTTAATAGAATGAATTTGTTCAAAAATAATTTCAGTCATAACTTCAAAAAGTTTATCAACATTCTGTCCAGTTTTAGAAGAAACCTCCACGAATCCTGAAAGCTTTTGTTCCTTTGCTCTTTGAATACCTTGTTTTCTTGTTACTGCTCGGAACTCTTCCAAGTGAGCTTTTGTTCCAACAAGCATTATTGGAATATTCCCTGCATGTTCTCGCATAATCTGAGTCCAATCAGCTAGATGAGTAAGAGTATTCCTATTAGTAATGTCATATAGGAAGAAGGCAGCATTTGCACCTTTACAATATTGGCTCAAGAGAAATCGAAATCGTTCTTCACCCCCAAAATCCCAAATCTGCAATTTTATCTTCTTTCCATTAAAGATGGTTGACTTCGAATAGAAATCTGTCCCAATTGTCAACCTAAGATCTTCAAGGTAAAGACCGGAAATGTAGCGAAGGGTTAAAGATGTTTTTCCAACTGTTTCATCACCTAACATAAGGATCTTAAACGTATAATCATAACTCAATTTATATAGCTCATTTTATTATTGAATTCTCGACGATTTTAAATCTTTTGTCATATTAAAGCGTTTGAAACCACTATTAAAATTGGCTCCTCAATATTAATTTAGTAACTGTGCATATAAACGGCACATCTCTTCCTCTTTTTCATAAACCATTAAGAGAATTCAAAATGATAAAAACTATCATTTTAGTCTGAATTTGAAACTAATTTTAATTTTTAAAAGAAGGGTTTTCTCTATTTTTCCTTATTTAAAATTTTAGATATTTTATGACATGCACGTTCGCATTCAAGGAAGACAAGCCCTAATTTCGCTTTTTCTGTCGTTGAAACTGCCAGTACAGCTATTTCCGCATCAAAAATTAATAAATATCCATCTAGTCCTTTTATAAAAATCTGGTTGAATTGACCAATTTCCATATCTACTACAGTCCTTTCTGATATAGAAAGCAATGTTGCCACCATAGCGGCGATCCTTGTTTCATTATATCCTCTGGGTAATATTGAAAGAATTGGAAGCCCTTCTATTGTTGTGATTATTGCAAGTGTAATCTCTCGATTACTTGCTAAAACTTTTTTTAAAACAACTTCCAATTTCGCGGTGATGTTATCCTCTTCAGGTAATATCATAAAGTATAGATCCTTGTTTTTACAGAATTGAAAATAAATACGGTCTCAAAAGAAATTATCTTATAATTGTT
>JBHLLJ010000152.1:0-7570 GCA_048885705.1 Candidatus Hermodarchaeota archaeon
ATGAATTGTTTTTGGGCTAAATTACTCAAATTCCAGTGAGATAATGCCCAACCATCTATCCCTTCATCTGTTATTAAATTTATATAAAGCCCAGTTGCCTTAAATCTAGGCATAGAGCCAATTTTAATTTTAAAATCTAACTCCAATACATAAGTCTTAAGATCAATAATCAACATGATTCTTCAATAATAATATACTATTTAAAAATCTTAAGTTTATGAGAAAATACGCATCTCGGTTTAATTTAATATAGAACTAACATAATAAGTCTAACTCCGAATTGAAATGTATTGTTTCTCATATCTACTATTTAAAGTAGGACTTAGCAGTACTTAATTTAATGTTAATCCATATTTAATTAAAAAACGTATAAATTATATATTTAAAATATCATGAATTCTCTATATAATATTTATTTAATGTGAAATTATGTATTTTTATGAGTTTAACACCTTTAGATATTCTTAATGGGACTCTTGGACTATTAGTAGTGATTGTGTCTTTTATATTAGGATTAATCGTTTTATTAAAGTATTTTAGAAATAAAAATAAAAATTTTATTCTTCTGGGGATAAATCTTATATTTTTAGCGTCTGGATGGTATGGAACAAGCTCTTCCTTCTTGATAGCACTTATTAATGGTAGCGAAGGATTATCACTTGAAATGATATTACTTCTAAATTTTATTCCACTTCCAATCGGTTTATTGTGTTGGTGTGGCTTTTATACGAACATTTTAATGAAAAAAAAACAAAAATTCTTTTTACTTGTCGTAGGTATCGTAACTGTATTTTTTTATAGTGTTTTCTTGTTCGTGGTTTTCACAGATGTAAGTCAAGCAGCAATTAAGATCTCTCCTGTAGATACTGCTGCTGGAGAAAATAAATTTTTATCCATTTATATAATTATATTTATAATCCTTCTATTATTTACAGGAATACATTTTTCTTTACGAACAATGAAATACCCAGATATTGAAATGAAAACGAAAGGTAAATTCTTACTATTTGCTTTCCCTACTTTTGCTGTTGCTGGACTTCTTGATAGTATTGTACCGTCTATTGAGATTACTTTAATTTTATTTAGAGTTTTACTCATTTCAAGTATTATTGGATTTTATATAGGATATCTCTTGCCAAAATGGATTAAGAAAAGGATCATTAAACAAGAATAAAGGAGTTTTAACTTGGTTAAAGCGATACAAGATTTATGGATTCAAAGGATTGATGGAATTGTGATATTTAGCAGAGTCTTCCATCAAACAATTGAAGATCAGCTTTTTGGAGCTCTAATGAGTGCGCTTAATGCATTTGCTCAAGAGATCGCAAGTGGAGGATTAACCAATTTTGAAATTAAAAACATTCGATTCACTATTATTAAGAAAGAAAACTTATTTTTCATAGCCAATTCCTCAAAAAAACATAAAGAAAAGAAAATTTTAGAAGAATTAGAAAATATTTCCAAGAAGTTTATAGAACAGTATCCTAATACTAATAGTGATAATTGGGATGGGTGTATTGATGATTATAAAAATTTTGAAAGCAAAATAGCTGATGTGTTAGAAGATCCAGTTAAAAAATTCTGGAATGATTTTTAAAAAATTAAATTGTTATTTTGTAATAGAAATCATATGATTTGTTATTACTGAGTTAAAATCGAGAGTTCACTGCAATCAACATCACATTAATTTACTTTTTTTTCTAGATAAATTTTTAGAACAAGAAGGATTTTCTTCTCTTGAATAAGGAATAATAAATTTCTTTTGAATTACTATTGGATTGGTTTCTGTGTCAGATATATTCAACAGAACAGTGGAAAAAAACCCGAAGGAAGATTTGTGTGTAGTTTATGTGCTCTATTTTGATGAGAAGAAGGGTCAGATTCCACTTTTAATGTATCCTGATGATCGCCTTAGAAATGATAAGAGATACATGCGGCCAATCAATTTTCATCCAGTCTGGTTTTTAGAGACTGAAGAGCTCGACCATATCGACTTAGAATACAAAGGTTACACGTTTTTTGGCAAAAAAATTCGTACAAAATCACAAAGGGAAAAAAGAAGAGCTGGACTTGAAGAAGAAACTCCAGAAACAATAGTAATTATTGTATCTTTACCTTCTGAGTTAGATATTTTTGGAGATGACCTTGTAAAAAGACTGACCGAGGAGATACGTTATCAATTTGAAGACAAATTATATGAAGTTATTGAAAGTGAAATTGCTTCTGATATTGTGATAAAAACACCAGAAATCCATAGACGCATTTCTAAGGGAAAGAAAATTAAAGTTTTTATGAGGGAATTAATCGATAAAACTGTTAAAGATTATTTTTCAAAAGTAATTGAAAAAAAATCAGATTCCCCTTCTCTTAAAACTCAAAAAGCAATATCTTATTTTTCTTTAAAAGGTTATGAATTTTCTCCCCTTAGTAACTTAAAAAGTGAAGGTAGTTTTACAAATGTAGGGCTTTTTGATGAATCAAAAAAAATTAGTCCACCTATCACTCCAATATCTCAAATTTCAATTAAATCTCTCAACTTTATTGAAAATAGCCAGGAAATTGAAATAACTGTTCAAAATAATACAAAAAAGGAACTGAAAAATCTATCCGTAACTATTACTCATGTCAAAGAATATTTTGAAAAGGAAGTTTTGAATCAAGAAATTGAGTATTGGTTCCCTCAAGAGGAACTATTATTTGTATCACCAATAGTGCCTCATATTGATGAGTATTTATTCTCCATAAAAAAGGAAGATGGTAAAGGTATTAGTCAGAAATTACTTACCCAAAGAATTGATTTAAAGTCAATAAATAAAATCACAAGTTAAAATTGGTAATGATAATGTCAGATGATGGACTTCAGGAAGAAGATATTATTATAAGGAATTATCGAACGTCGGACTATGAAGCAACATTAGAAATTCTCAAAGAGTTAAATGAAATGTTCGATATAGGCTTTAATGAAACTCAATGGAGAGAGTCTTCGGGATTAAGACAATTTAAACCAAACCTGAAGAGAATCACATTAATCGCCGAATTAAAGTCTACAGGGCAGGTTGTAAGCATGGGAATGATTGAAGCCGTAAAAAACACTCTTGGAAGGTATATTGGTTATTTAGATAATTGGGCTACTAAAAAAGAATTTATTGGCAAAGGTGTTGGTAAACTTTTAGCAGATAGAGCAATTCAAATCCTCGAATCTTGGGGTACTGATTCAATAAGGATTAACCTAGCATATACAACAGATAAAAAATTGCTTGACGTGTTCGGTAAAGCTGGCTTTCAACCAATTATTACAGTTCTTGAGAAAAGGTTTTAAAATTCTTAACTCAGATTAATATAGTTTTCCTTTTCTATTAATACATAAAAAACCAATTTCAAATTGATTTACTATAAATCTACCTTACTATAACAGCTTCTTTTTTAAGGACTATTGATTCTTGACAATAACCATCAGGTCCTAAACGATATTTTTCAAGCTCATAACTAAGATTTGGATCAATTTGTTTAACAATAGTATTCATGAATGGTACAGCACTATGACGACATACTATCTCTGGATCTAATCCCATCAATTTTGCTGCTTCATATACTGGGCAGTTAGTGATCTTATATGACATTTTTTCTAAAGATTCTTCAAGCTTTTCTGTCACGATACCTAATCCTGCTAAAACACCACTAGCTAATGAACCTGCAATGCTAGGAGTAATTCTTTTAACCTTTTTTCTCCTTAATTGACTTTGAAGCATTTTTCCTTGCATGAGACCCATATTTTTTCCCATGTCTTCTAAGAATTTAAGAGCTTTTTCTTCTCCAATATCCTTAACTACCGAATTATAAAATCCACTAAAAAAAATGAAAGCAGCCTTAGCGCCATTAAAAGTGTCCTCAATTGTAATTTTTCTTCCCTCCTTTTGATTATAAATTAAATTTTAATATTTACAATATTGTATAATATTACTAGATACTTATGTTTATAAATCTTAACTCGAAAATTACAATCTATACTATAATTTAAGAACTATATCTCATCCTTATTTATTTTAATTCTGCCCAATTATATGAAATACAAAAAAGGTTAGTTAAAACATTTTAATATTTTATAGGGGCACTTGTTCAAACCTATCTTGAAAAAATCGTAAATATATCGGCTCAAAAACCATTTTTAAGCCAACTATTGTCTCTTTCTTTACATGGAGTCTTATAATAGACTCAGCGGTACATTCCATATGTGTATTTGTGTATTCTCTCCTTGGAATTGTCAATCTTACTAATTCTAATTTAGGAAATAAATTTTCACCCGTTTCTTTATCTCAACCTTTAGAAACTGCCCCTCTCTCCATTGTATTCAAATCACGTCAAGTAAGATTCTTAAAATGAAATTCTGTGGTACATCAATAGCAGACTTCGAAAGAAATTGATAAAAAAAATTTCTCAAATATCTTCGAAAAAGGGACTCCTATATAAAAATGAAATTACCAAATTATACTATTTTTATGCTGATTGTTTTATCACTATAATCATGCATATTCATTTGAAACTAGGTTTTTAAAAACCAATTTTATGTTGAGAAAAAATAAACAAGATTAAAAAATTATAATGAATACTTGATCCCTTCCTTTTCTTGTATTAATTGGATTGTTCCACGTTGATTCATTCGAAATAATATTTCTTCTATATTATTTCTAAAATATTCTTTCATTGTATTCTCCTTTAAGTAATTTTCTAGGTTATTAATTAAAACTTTAGCAGTATATGTCTCTCCTTCGTTTTTTTTCAAATACCAATTAATCATTCCTTCGATTTCCAAGAAAAAACGTTCCTCGACTTCACTACGTTGTACTCTTTTCTTTTTTTTCTTTCTATTTGTAATTAGCCTAAAAACTAAATATACAGAAGATATTGTAATAATAACATAGAGTATACCCAAGATTAAATAAAAAATAAAATATCGACGCCAATCATTGATCCCTACTCTATAATAATAATATAAGGCGACTAGGAACATTAGTGTACTAAAAAATAGAAAGAAGATTGCATAACCTGTCCACACCTTTCTACGATATTCTTTTCTCCATGTTTTTTTCCATCTACGAGGCTTAAACAGAAATTATTCACCTCAAAATTAAATGTAATCGAAAAAGATACCTTATTACTCTTTACAAAAAAAAATATTAAAATGTTTTGAAATTAAGATAGTTTCTTTACTCAATACCTCATAAATCTAACTAACATCTCAACCCTCTGTTAAAACACTGTATGTGTCGCCGTTGCATAAGAACAGATCAAGACATGACATAAAATCCTCGTGATGGAGCATGGTATTGTGTTGAATGTTATGAAGAAATGCGCCGCAGGACTGCTAAGAAAAAGACAGGGGTATCTATTCTCCTCCCTTAAATATTTTTTTACTATTTCTTAACTGTTAAAATTTTTATAGTTTCTCGAAACGAGCTTGAAAGAATCTTAAGTATTTTGGTTCAAAAACCATTTTCAGCCCTCGAATTGTGTCTCGTTTCTGATATAGACGAATAACTGACTCTGCTGTATATTCCATGTGCGTGTTCGTATATACTCTTCGGGGAATTGTAAGTCTAACTAATTCTAACTTAGGAAACACATTTTCACCCGTTTCTTTGTCTCTACCTTTAGAAACTGCCCCTCTCTCCATTGTCCTTACAGCAGAATCCTCATAGATTGCAGCTGAAAGTGTTTGTGCGGGCCATTGATCTCGCGGAAGGTGTGGCAAGAATTTTAACGCATCAATAAAGACGCCATGACTACCAATTGGTTTTACTATAGAAACTCCTGCCTTGTCCAATAGTTCTCCTAAATAACGTACTTGGTTGATTCTATATTTCAAATATTCATATTGGGCACCTTCTCGTAATCCTTGTGCAACAGCTTCCATGTCACGACCAGCCATTCCCCCATATGTATGAAGCCCTTCGAATAAAACAACCATTCCACGCGTGTAATCGAATATATCTTTACTATGTGTAGCTAAAAAGCCTCCCATATTGACTAAGCAATCTTTCTTTGCACTATATATACATCCATCTGAATAGCTCATCATCTCTCTAAGAATGTCAATAATAGGAGTATTTTCGTAACCTTTTTCTCGTTCTCTAATAAAGTAAGCGTTTTCACTTGAACGTGTAGCATCAAAAATAATTTTAAGATTAAATTCATTGCAGAACTCTTTTAATTCTCTTAAATTTTTCATTGATACAGGTTGACCACCACTCATGTTAACATTCATTTCAATGTTCACAAACGCAATTTTATCGGGACCATACTCATCAATTAGACTTTTAAGTTTATTCAAATCAACGTCTCCTTTAAAAGGATTCTCATTTTCGGGATCATGGGCGTCATCAATTATAATATCTACCATAGTTCCTCCTGCTAATTCTACATGAGCCTTTGAGGTGGTAAAGTACATATTTCTCGGAACAATTTGTCCCGGTTTTGTTAGATGACCATACATTAAATGTTCCGCACCACGTCCTTGATGAGTAGGAACAATATATTCATACCCTAATACATCTTGTATTGCTTTTTCAAGATTATAAAAGCTCCGAGCGCCAGCATAAGCTTCATCACCTAACATCATTGCTGACCACTGAGCATCCGACATAGCGGATGTTCCAGAATCGGTTAAAAGATCAATATAAACATCCTCTGATTTCAATAAAAACGTATTGTACCCTGCTTCGTTTATTGCTTCAGTTCTACGTTTTTGATCAGGCATATTCACATGCTCGATCATTTTTATCTTAAAAGGTTCAGGAGGACCATTCATTTTAGAATTCATTCTCTAACTTTTTAAAGTATAGGTAAATTAAGAATAACAATTTGAAAAACTTTTCGAAGTATCCTACCCATAATCGTCCCATTAATTAGAAACCTTGTCTAAAGTCACAGATTTTCATGATAAATAAATTCTCTTTCACGAATTTAATTTTACCAGTTTTTTAATTAAAAGAAGTTAAATCTTAATGATCATTTCTTCATCAAATTTGGGAACTGTTACTTGGATATCGGGATACTTATTAGCCATTAACTTTAGAAGGGGTTCTAAATCTTCCGTTCTACTAATTGGTGGCATAAAATTATCCCAATGGATTGGAATCACAACTTTAGGTTCTAATATTTTAATCATCATTTCTGTTTTTTTAACCATATGTGTTGTACTATTTCCTGCATATGGGACAAAGAAAACATCGCTCGTTTGATATTTTTGTAGTTCTTCTTTATATTTATGCCACAAACTCCCAAATGATACGATCTTAATATCCTTAAAGTAAGTGCAAAATCCAAAAACTTCTCCTGCAGGAAAACCTTTACCATAGGGTAAAAGAGACTTAGCATTTTTTAAAAATTGCCATGAAAAAATTCTTGATAAAATAGTTTTCGCATCAAATGCTATATGCTCAGATTTAATCAACTCAACGGTTACTTGTTCAGAAATTTTAATTTTATCATGAGATTTGCAGACTTTAATATTGTTTCTTGCTCGTTCTGAAAGATTTTCAACATGATTCTCGATAATTTTGCCTTCTGCCCA
>JBHLLJ010000153.1:0-7541 GCA_048885705.1 Candidatus Hermodarchaeota archaeon
TTTATTTGATTTACCCCTGGATCATCCTGATGTTATAGATGCTCATAGTAATGTGTTAAAGGATCCACTCGTGAATTCTCTGCTAGATAATCTATCAGATTGGGAAAAAGATCTCACAAAAGCACATAGTAAAGCAGATTACCTTCCAAATCAACTATGGTTGTTATTAGATTGGGGAGTAAAACCAGAAGATGATAAACGGATGCAAAAAGCAATAGATAAAATCCTTGCTCATCAAGATAAAGAAAATGGTCAGTTTCTTGCTTATATCGAAGCATATGATAGAAAAGCAAAAACTAAATATCCAATGTGGTCGAGTGCATTATGTGATCATAACATCATTGTACCTGTACTTTTATTAGCAGGATTAGAAAGGGATCAGCGTGTTCAATTCGGACTTAAAAGGATGAGCGAATTATTAAAAGAAACAACTCAAGGAATAGGGTGGAAATGTGAACCGTGGCTTTACAATATGCGTCGAGGTCCTGGAAGAGTTAATGATGTGTGCCCTATGGTTGTGCTTGATGCATTAAGAGGTTACTGGGTTATATCTCAAGATGAATGGCCTGATGGTCTGCTTGAAGCAGGATTAACATTATTAAATTGTTGGGTCAACAGATCAAAAGATAAACCTTATGTGTTTGGACATGGTAAGAACTTTCGTTTACCGAGAGCACCATTTTTTTGGTATAATATTGGAGCCGTTTTAGATGCTACCAGACACTATCCAACTTTGGTAAAAACCCAATCATTTCAAGAATTAGTAGCAGTGAGTTTATTAGAGTTCACTTTAGATGGAGTGTTTATTCCTAGATCAGTCTATTTATGGTTCAAAGATTATTCCTTTGGGCAAAAAAGAGAGCCTTCTCCATGGATGACCTTATTTCTTTCGCGAATTTATAAAGATGCTGTTAATTGTGATCCTCAATTTATGGAAGTAGTGCAAAAAATTGATGGAAAAAGTTTAAAGGGCTCGAAAGGCGGCCCAAAAACTAAAAAATGATTTTAGGGGGAATAAAGATTGGACTAATGAAAATTCTTATAAAATCCTTTTTCTCTAATCATAAAAATAAAATTGTTTTTAAAACTATGTAATAATTGAAGTTATAATCATGAACAAGATTTGGATTATACATAACTCTTTGCATGGAAATTCTGAAAAGATTTCAAACCAAATTGCTGAAGCTTTAAAGGATAGTTACGATGTAAGTATAGATCATATTAAAAATATTAAACCTAAAGATGTCGCTGAGGATGAACCTTATGGCTTGATCATTGCTGTTAGAATCCTCGGTTTTATGTCTGATAAGGAGATAAGAGTGTTTGTTAAAGATTTAGATAAAGCAATAAAAAAGCCAATTTCAAAACTAGCCTATTTCTCCACACACGCATTGAACTGGAAGAAAATCTTTATAAAAGGAATGAACAAAACTCTTGAAAAAATTGAATGTGTTGAAGAGATCTGTCCTGAATTTCTTGAAGTTAAAATGCAGGGAGCTGAGGGTCCTGCGGAAGAAGGTTCTGATGCCAAAATCGATAAGTATATCTCAATGGTAAAAGAGTTTTTGAGATAAATTATCCTATGAGGAAGGTCTAAGGATTGTACCACCAAGCTTTGACTAACCATTGTTATGAAGTTATTTCTTTTTGCAGGCTAATTATTCAAAAACACCATCAGGCCAAGAATGAAGTAGAAGAGCTGAAAGGGAGTGACCATAATTCGTTCAATTATACCTCGATACCTACCTGCGGCTAAAATTGCTGAAATAATTACACCTATCACTGATAATACAGCTGAAATAAGTGAAAATGTAGCAAAACCACTCCATGCTACTACAAATTGTAACCGTATCCATAATGCCACCATCCCAGCAATTGCGAATATTCCCATTAAAACTACAAGTGCTATATGCCCTTTTCCTTTATAGGTAGTGAATTCACCACCTTCATCAAGAGGAAAGAATAGAGCAATTAATATTCCCAAAATTGAACTAATTAATAGTAAAATAGGTCCAACAATGGAACCGCCCCCATCATTTATACCCCCATGTAATCCAATGAAAAATGTGAACAATAAAACACTTTCTGTAATTACAAATGATTGGGCTAAGCGTCTATTAGGCGCACCAACTGCAAATAGTGAACTTATATCATCTCGAATATGGCTATAATCTGATTGGAAACTGCCAATAATAATCCACATCGCAGTATATATAATTGGGCTAAGCATTCCACAAATAGCCAAAATCTGAAAAATAATCATAATTTTTTGGTTTTGTACTTAAAATTAAAACTTTTCTATCTAAAAAAATAATGAAAAAATTATATTTAAGAAAAATAATCAAATTTCTTCTTAGAATTATGAGTGAAATTGTTTTTTTAAACTAATCACTTTTTATGGTTGTGACTACCAAATAGAACCACATAGGTCATATACAATAGCTTTCATAACTAGTTCCCTATATCCTTACGTTTTTAAATAATTAAGGTAAAATCGAATTAAATAACTTAGAAGGATTCTTTTTGACAATTAGGACAAAAATAACTATGTCTTCCAGAAATTTCAATGAATTCAATATTATGATTACATTTTGGGCAGTTCTCCTTTTTCTTGCGGTGAGGAATTAAAAAATGGTGAGGGTAAGAACTTAAATCACCTTCCTTATTAATCCCAAACTCTAAAACTTCTTTAATATTATCAAAAAGTTCTTTTGTTTTACTCTCATCTAATCTATCTATTTTAAATTTAGGATGTAAGTTAGTCTTGAATAGAATTTCATCAGAATAAATATTTCCAATACCAGCAACAAAACTTTGATTCATTAATGCATTTTTAATAAGTGCATTTCTTCTTTTTAATGCGTTCTTAAATTCATCCAGACTCATTTTAAATCCATCCGGCCCAAGTTTCTTCTTTTCAATAAAATCTTCAACAGAGTTAGCGATATCTATCTTTCCAAACATTCTTTGAGACGTATAAGATAAATTAAAACCATTATTAAAATGGAAAATAACCTTACTATATTTTGGGTCTTCTTCTTTTTTATTGTAATATTCTAGATCTCCAGTCATACCAAAATGCATAATTAAATATCCTTGCCCTAGATTGACTAAAAGGTATTTACCATGTCGAATAGATGATTCAAATTTATTATTTATTACAAATCTTTTTAGATCTTCCTCATCAACATTTAAAACTCTATTATCCATTACCTTTAATGATTCAATAGTTTGATTTAATGACGTTTTATCCAAATATCGTTTGAATGTTTCTACTTCTGGAAGTTCTGGCATAATTAAAAAAAGATAATATCAATTATTTTTTAAAAGTGATTGTAGAATTTTTGATTTTAGTTATATTTTCCTAAAGTTGAAATAACTCTGTTGTGAGATATCTTTCACCAGTATCACACATAATAACAATAATGTTCTCTCCTTTTCCAAAGTCTTTCGAGGCTTCATATAAGGCCGCCCAAGCATTTGCTCCAGAAGATATTCCAACAAAAATTCCTTCCAATCGTGCTAGTTTTCTAGCAGTAGCTATTGCATCTTCATAATCAACTTTTATTACTTTATCATAAATATTCGTGTTTAACACGTCAGGAATAAATCCTGCCCCAATTCCTTGAATTTTGTGAGGACCTGGGTTACCTCCAGATAATACTGGGGAATCCTTAGGTTCAACTGCATAAACCTTCAATCTTGCACCAACTCTATCCTTTAAAATTTCACCAACTCCCGTAATTGTTCCCCCAGTTCCTACACCAGCTACAAATCCGTCAACTTGTCCTGCTAAATCATTAAAAATTTCTTTAGCAGTAGTCCTACGATGAATATCAGGATTAGCCAAATTTTTAAATTGTTGGGGAATGAATACTTTCCCTTTTTCTTTTGATAACTCTTCTGCTCTTTCAATAGCAGATTTCATACCTCCTGCAGCTGGTGTTAATTCTAATTCTGCTCCATAGGCTTTCAAAATCTGTCGTCTTTCCATTGACATGCTATCTGGCATTGTAAGAATTAATCTATATCCTTTAGCTGCACAAACAAGGGCTAGTCCAATTCCCGTATTACCGGATGTTGGTTCAACAATAATAGTGTCTTGAGATATCAATCCTTCTTTCTCTGCTTTTTCAATCATAGCCATTGCTATTCTATCCTTCACGCTACTTCCAGGATTAAAATATTCTAATTTTGCATAAATAGAAGGCTTAATATTCTCAGCAATTCTATTTAATTTCACTAGCGGGGTTTTTCCTATAGTTTCAATTATATTATTATATACTCCCATATACTAACCACATCATTTTTGAGAAATATGTAAATAGATTCTAAATTCCTTCTCCATATTCCCCGAAATAAATTTCAATATCATCTTTTTTGGCTTCTTTTTCCTTATCATTAAGAATCCTATTCTCTAATTCCTTTAATCTCTTATCTAAAGTTTTAATTGTGAGGGTGAGAGGATCAGGCAAATCTCCATGACGTAAATCTATTTTCTCAATTTTTTCACCTTCTCTTGAGATAATCTTTCCAGGTACTCCCACTACTACTGAATTCGGGGGTACATTGGTCACTACAACTGAATTTGCTCCAATTTTTACATTGTCTCCAATATTAACAGGTCCTAGAACTTTAGCTCCAGTACCTATAACGATATTATTACCCAATGTAGGATGCCTTTTAACAGGATCAATATTAGTACCACCTAAAACTACTCCTGAGAATATTGTAACATTATTTCCTATTATTGTCGTTTCACCAATGACACAACCTGTTCCGTGATCTATAAAGAAATCACTACCAATTTCAGCACCTGGATGAATTTCTATACCTGTTAACTCACGGGCAATCTCAGATATGTATCTAGGAATGAAAGGCATTCCCATCTTCCAAAAAAAGTGCGCAATCCGGTAGAGAAGAATCGCTTTTATCCCAGGATAACTAGTTAAAACCTCTATAAGAGATTTTGCAGCGGGATCCTTGTTAAATGCTACATTTACATCTGAAATGAAAAAGTCTAATATTTTCTGTAAGTAAATATCAATTTCATTATGGTTTAAGTCCGTTATTTGAAAATTTAAACCTAAAACACACTCAGCACAAAAACTGTTACCACTTTTAGTTTCTGTAGTAATTTTTTTACCGCAATTTAAACAATGTAATAATTCTTCTTTTTCCATTTTTAAATGTCTAATCTTTATTGAATCTAAAAATCTATGATATTAATAATTGTTAACATTGAAACTCTCAAAAAATTTGTTATTATAGAAAATAAATTAAAAAAAAAATGTAGGATAATAATGAATTATGCTGGTTGTAAAACTCCTGCAAATACTAACCATGCTAATAAGGATTTAGAAATTAAGCTCAAAAGGATATATCCTCTTTCTCCATATAAATAATCTCTCCATTTGCCGGTTTTTTTATACTGCAAAATCATATTAATTGGAAAAGTATTGAAGAAAAAGAAATAAGAACCAAAAATAGCCCAAACAAACCACGGAATTTCACCAATGCTACCAGTACCAAACAAATAGATCAAAATTATTACCCAGGGTATGATTCCAGCGAAAACTCCAATATAGAAAGCCGTCCATCTTGTTTTCTCGGTTGTCTGATTATGTAATTCCATCATTAATCCTAATAAGTTCATTGTAGCATTAATTGCAAAAATTGCAATTAGGCTTCCTAAGTCATAAACACCAAAAAACATTGAAATAAGAACAATCATTATAGATGAACTTAACGCATATTCAAACCATCGAAAATAATTGATACCCTGTTTCAATTTTCTGTTATAAAAATCATTAACTCGTGGTAATACTGTTAAAAAATGAGCTATTGATGATATAAAAAGAAATGAAGAAACTAAAATGCCTACGGGTAACGAACCTATTTGAGTAGGATTTGGGACCAATATACCCGGTGGATCTTGAAATATTAAGAATGCAGTGGTAATTGGAAGTGAAAAATCTCTTATTTGAGGAACAACCAGTGCTAAGGTTAACATTAAGCTGGCTTGAATGAGATGTAAAACTCCCATGATTAGATTAAATCGTCGCAAATACGGGAATGTTATTTCAGAATCTATTCTTTTTTCCATTTTATTCACATTTTTATATAATAAAGATTTATTATTTTTTTATTATTTTTAACATAAAAGTCTTTTCAACATATTTTATTAATTCACGATTTTTAAATGGTTTAAAGCCATTTGGGAATAGAATTTTATCATTAAAGGAATGAGATTTGTATGATTATTAATTAATAATGAATCTCTGTAATTTTTCCAAATTGTTCGATTTTATTATATTTCTTTCTACTTGACTCAAAATGAACAATTATCTCAGAATTTTTGATTTCTGGTAGCACCTCAAATAATTTGCTATCTCCATATCTAATTGCTTGAAATACCATTGGTAAATGATATCTAAATATTTTATCTCTTAATCCTGCCCATCCAAAACAAAAGCCTCCACTAACATGTAAGTAGAAGTGCAGCTCATAATGATTATTCGTAAGTTGCCATTCAGCTAAAACTTCGTCCCTCATAAATCGTGTGTAAAGACGAGATATTTGATCATAATCATATTCAGATCCTATGGTGAGGAAAAGCTCTCCTGTTGAATCAGAATGAGTTAAAGTATATTTACGAGGTAAAATTAACTTATCTTCATTTACAGAGTCTTTATAAGTAATATGTAATTTTTCAGGATTCAAATCTGACATTTTTATGATTAAAGTATAACAAAAAAGGGTTTAAACATTTTTCTTATAAATTATTTAATATTCATTGATTCGATTTTTTTTTTAAAAAGATCAGCAAAAACTTGAAATCAAGAATTAATTTTTCTTAAATCCTCTAGAACTTGCTCAAAATTTTGATATATTTCAGGATATATTTTAGCAAATAACCTGTACCAGTCTAAGCCGATTATTGCTCCTGATATAAGACTAAAAATAATCCCAATCAAAACTAGATTTTCATGATTTAGATTAAATACTTCTTCAGGTAAAAAATTAGTTCCATGAATAAATATATTTACCGCGATGCTATTGAAAAAGATTCCAAATGGATATAAAAAAAATTTAGGAGATTTGAAGAATTTAATAGAATCAGATGTTAATGAATTGAACAATCTTATATTATAATTAGTACTCTCGGGTTCACGTCTTTGGATAAAATGAAGTTTCACAATATCCCTTCTGTCTCTAATAAGTAAAAAACTACTTAAAAATAAAAATAGATAAAGAAGAATCATATCAGCTGCTAAAAAAATTCTTAAATCTGTTCGAAAAATCTCATATTTAATTAAGTTATATCTTATTATTAGGAGGATTAAAGCGAATAAGAGAAAGATTATCCCAATAAAACCTTCATGAACCCGATATTTGTGAAAGAATTTTCTTGAATCAGTTTTACTTGAAGCATTTTTTATGTAATGCATTAAACTTAATACTAAACCTGGCGATAAAATAGAAAAACATAGAATAGCAGAAATATGTCTTAGAATAGTTAAAGCTGGAAACCAAAATCC
>JBHLLJ010000154.1:0-7462 GCA_048885705.1 Candidatus Hermodarchaeota archaeon
TTATCTTTAATTTCACTATTTGCATCAACAAAAAGTTTAAGCTCTTTTTCTGTCATAATTATGATCTAATATTTTCTTAAGTTATTTAATATATTATAAGTGATTAAGATTAAAATTACTTTCAATAATTGTAATAAATAATAAGTTAATTTAGTATAAGATAATTATCTCGATGTGATATTATTATAAACGTAACTATCTTAATATTAAAATTTAACATTATTAAATTAATTTTGATGAATTAATAAATTTAAACTTATATAGTGATTTTATTTATCGGTTTTATTGGATCGGGTATCTTTTATTAATTTCTCCCGCATAATATCTGAATACTTTAACTATTTTTCCTAAATCAGCAGTTTGTCTTGATGCACCCATAAGAAAAAACCTTCCAGCAGCACTTAAAATTATAAAACCATTATCTCCTCGTAATACAACTTCAAGCATATTTGTAAATCCTAAAGCAGCGACGGCATCGGTTCCAGACTGAACTACTACAGCACTCAAACTAGAAAAAAGGTCTGGATCCAAATTATATCCTGGAATAGCACTAAATGCTAATCTTAAACCCTCCCTAGTAATAAGAGCTAGCGCTTCAAGCTCACTATATTCCGTTATGCTGCCCAAAAAATTGCTTAATGCATGTGCCTCGTCTGGGGTGAGATCACTCATAATATAGATAAAAAGAATATTGTAATTAATATAAATTAAAAAATTCTAACTTAAAAATTTATATTTCTCAAATCATAGTTCTTGATTTGGAAATCTCAAACAATATATGAAGTATATAATAACAAGAATTAGATTAAAGGAAAAATTATTTTTAATTTCCTTCTAGTTGTTCTTTAATTTGCTCTTTTAAAAGTTCTCTTTTACTTTTCATTTCAACAGGTTTAGGTTTGGCACTAATACGTTTAAGAAATTCAATTGCGATGATTTTACCATTTTCAGATAAAATTCGTGGAGAATAATCTTCAGCAAAAAATATTCCTTCGGGAATCGCTCCAACTTTAGATATTTCTTTAGTAACTTGTCTTTCTCCGAGAAATTGTTGTACTTTTTCTACAATTGAATAAGCTTGATTACCAATAATTATAAGTTCTCGTTCAAAACCAGAAGGTATTTGAATTTCTTCTAATTTCTGCATTACTTGCTGGAAATCTACTTGAATTTGTTGTTGAGTGAATTCTGGCATAGAATCTTCACCCCGATATAAAGGACCAATATTTTGAGCTTCACGTTCTTTGCTTCCTGCTATATTCATCCCTTCGGCAGGCCTAGGGGGACCAAAACTATTCTTTTCTCTCAATGGATGCACAGCTGGAGCAACAACTTCTGCTGCTCTTATTTCCTTTGCAACACCTGCTTCAGTTTTACCTCCAATTAATTTAATAAAATCAGCTTCTTCCTCACCTTCATCAACAGGAACAACTGCATAATGCATTCCTACTTGACCTCGAATTTCTTGAGATCTTTTAGCTCCTATAAATTTTGACCTTACACTACTTTTTACTCCCTTCCAGAGATAAACCTTTCTAACATCATCTGCAACAAGAACATAGCATTCATCTGTTTTTAAAACGTCCTTAATTGGCCCCTCAGAAGTTATTTCAGTGGTAGTTCCATCCGGATTAATAAGAAACAATTGTGGTATTTTAATCAATCTCCTTTATTTTTTGTTGAAATTTAGCATAGATAAAACTTATTTTGCCTCAACTTAAGTTTTCACAATAAATAAGTTAATAATATAATAAATTATATAGATATAAATTTTTATCTTGTAGGTTATTCACGTTCTGATATCGTTTAATAGATAATTATCGTTTTGCAAAATATTATAACGTAAGAACATTTCGTAGAGTTTTATTTATATTTTTTGTCATATCTAACGCTGTAAAGCGTTCTCCTATATTTAGCTTACAATATTCTCCTATTAACCCATTAAGAAATGCTGCGGAACAAGCTGATATGAAAGGATCATTTTTAGTTGCTATAAAGCAATTACACAATCCTGCTAATACATCACCTGTTCCACCGACGCTCATTTCAGCACAACCAGTTCTGTTTACCTTAATTTGCTTTCCATTTGATATATAATCAAATGGGCCTTTAACTAACAAGGTTAAATCTAAATTTTTAGCTAAACTTAATATTACATTACTTCTATCCTCAATGTTTTTATAAGGGGGTAGTAGCACATCCAACATGATCTTTAATTCTCCCTCATGAGGAGTCAATATTGCAGGTAAGCCCTTTATTAGATCCAGATGATCTTTTACTAGTTTTAAAGCATCAGCATCAAGAACAAAAGGCTTTTTATTTTGTTTTAGGCTATTTAATAATTCTACTAAGAGATTCTCAGTTTCCTTCTTTAATCCCAAACCAGGACCAATTAATATACAATCTGCCCATTTTATTAATTCAGTTAATTCTTTTAAAGCATTCGTGTCAAGCCAGTCTCCCTTACTTGTTCTAATTATCATATTTGGAGAATAACTTCTAAGAGGATTTGCTATCACTTCCGGTACATATGTAATTACTAAATCAATTCCGAAGTTTATTCCTGCTAAAGAAGAATAGGCAGGAGCTCCAGAATAATTTTTCGAACCCCCTATAATTAAAATTTTGCCAAAATCTCCTTTGTGAGCGTCTGGGTTTCTCTTTTTTAAGGTAGATACTAAATCACCTCTCCCAACAAACAAATTTGCTTCTGGAGGAATGCCGATAGATTTTTCTAAAACCTCTTTCATGTATTCATTGCTAGGCGTTAAGCCTTTTTTCAATCTATGGAATGTTATTATAAAATCCGACTTTACTGCTTTATCGGAAACTTTTCCAGTATTAGGGTTTAATCCGGATGGTACATCAATGGATATAATTGTAAATCTTTTAGGTTCAGTCATTTTAAGATTATTTATCACATCTATTGCTGAGGCAATCGGCTCTCTAATTTTTCCTTCTATCCCAGTTCCTAGCAATCCATCAATAATAATCTTATAATCCTTTTCTTTTCTGATTATATCTTCAATTTTTTTTAAATCAGAAGAATCTATGACAATTTCAACATCAATAGAATAATTAAGATTATTAAAAATTATGTTCCAATTTAATTGTGCTTCTTTAGTTCTAATTTTATCTGATGGTCCAATTAAAATGACCAGAGACTTAACCCCATGAGAAGATAGATGCCTTGCTACCACAAAACCATCACCACCATTATTACCAGTCCCACAAAAAATGACTACTTTAGAATTTTCTTTTAAATATCCACGACTGACAATTTCATTTGCGAATGAATAACCAGCGCATTCCATTAAGTGACTTTTAGGGATTCCTAACCATTCACAATTATTATCTAAAATCGCCATTTCTTCAGATGTAATCTTTTTTGCATTATATAGTTTCATATCAAGTTTATTTAGGATTTAGATATAAAAAATCTTTTACTTTCAGGCTATTTTTTAATTGATAAAATATTTCATTATTCGAATATTTTTAAAATAAATAGCAATCTAAAATTATTAGGAAATTAGGAAAATGAGTGATAAGCTTAAAATTTATCAAGATTATGGTAAAAAATTTGAAGAATTTCTAAGACCATTAACATTTCCAATTGCTATTAAGTTTATTAAAGATGAATCAGAGATCCCTCCTAATCATAAAAAACCCAAGGCTGATTTAAATACTCAAATTTTTCTCTGTCAAGCATTTAAGATGGTGCGAAGTTATGGGTGGACCATCTTCATAACTGAAGAAGATATTGTATGTAAATTGGCAAGATTTATTTATGGTTGGGACGCACTGACAGAAGAAGCAATTAATTTCTCCAATCAATTCAGTGTTGGTCTTTATGCTAAAGATATCAATACAGCAAGAAAATGGCAAGAAAATATATATCTCTTCGAAGAAGATTTTTTAGGTCTCGCAATTTCACCTTTAACCCGAACTAAAATTGAGCCGGATATTGTTCAAATTTATTGTAATCCTGCACAAGCTATGAGAATAATTCAGTCTTATCTTTACTTTAAGGGAGGTGTTCTTAATTTCACATCTGCGGGGAGAGGAGCATCCTGCCATGAAGGAGTAATTAAAAGTCTTCAGACAAATGAGCCTCAGCTTGTGATTCCGGGAAATGGTGATAGAATTTGGGGAGGAGCAGAAGATACAGAAGTTATGTTTTCAATTCCAAAAGACAAATTAAGTGTTATAATAGAAGGATTAGAGACTACACATAAGGCAGGTTTGAGATATCCAATCCCAAAATATATGAATTATAATCCGGGCTTCCAGACAGCATTTAAAGAGAAAGCTAAAGCTAGAGCGGGAGGCACTATAATTAAAGAAAACAAACAAAATTAAAGTCTATTAAAAATAAAAACGAGAATCTTAAAATGAGTAATCTCCAAAAAATGGTACTTTCAGCTCAAAAAGCAATGATTCATGTATTGAATTTAAACAAGGACGACGCCGTATTAGTTATTACTGATAAGGATACTCAAACAATAGGACAATCATTTTATAGAGCAGCTATTGACTATGGTAGTAAAGCATATTTGTATTTATTACCTGAAAAAGAGCGCCCTTTATCAGAAATACCAACAGAAATGGATAATCTATCAAAAAAAGTATCAATTGTCATTAATGCATTTAAAGGATTAGGAGAAGAAACTCCATTCCGAGTTAAATGGGTAAAAAAAATTCTTGCAACAAAGTCAATTCGATTGGGACATGCTCCGGGTATTAATGAAGCGATGATGACTGATGGTCCAATGAATATCGATTATAGAGCAATGGTAAAGAATGCCAATAAATTAGCTGGATTATTAGAAAATGCTAAAATGGCACATGTTTCAACTATAAATGGAACAGATATATTAGTGCACATTGAAGATCGCGGATTCTCAACAGATGTACAAATTACTCAGGAACCCTATTTAGCTAATCTACCATGTGGTGAAATATGGTGTGGACCTATAGAGACCCAAGGTGATGGTATTATCGTATGTAATGGTTCAATAGGGGATATTGGAAAAGTAAAGAAACCATTGAAAATAACTGTAAAAAATGGTAAAATTATCGAACTGAAAAGTAAAGATAATAAATTAATTAAAAAAGTAAAAAGGTTAATTAATTTAGACGAGCAAGCAAGCATAATTGGTGAATTGGGTATAGGGTTAAATCCTGGTGCTAAATTAAGCGGAATTATACTTGAAGACGAAAAAGCCCTTAATACGGCCCATATCGCATTTGGAAATAACACTGATATGCAAGGGGGACAAAATACATCAATAACCCATAGAGATTTTTTATTCTATAAACCGACAATAAAAATTACCTATAAAGATGGTTCAACTAAAACATTAATAAAAAATGGGAATTTTATATTTGAAAAAAAGTAATTCAAGTAAGCTAATTTACCTTCTAATATAATTTTTTATAGCATTCTGGTTATCTTATATAAGATTGCGAGTAACATATCCTAAATACAAACAAGAATTCCTTAGATTGGATAGATTTTGGATTTCCTTTTTTTCATAGGATAAAAAGAGACGTAAGAAAAAATATATATAGAGTTTGGGATAAACAAAAATTGTTTATTTATGGCTTAACAATTCCGATTTAAATCAATCTTTAGAGAGAAAAAAAAATGCGTTGGATTGATGGAATCCTATATAATTAAATAGAACGTGTATAAAAACCACCTATCAAGATGTAATTATGATAAAAAGCTCTTTTCGATTTACTTTTTTTAAGTTAAAAAGGATGCGAAAAATCCTTTTAATATCAAAAAAATTACTCATTTGTTTTTTGATAATTAGTTCATTTTCATCATACTGTATTTATAATAGTATTTTACAGGGTCTACAAAATAATGAATTACAAGAAATTAAGCATCCTAAAACATCAGCAGCTCCTAATATCTCGATTTACCAACCAATTAATAATTCATTGCATGGAAAAACCGCACCTGGATATTCTATTAATATTAATGGGGGTCCAGGAAATTATACTTGGTATGAATTTTTAGAAACTGGAGAAAAATCTACCCCAATTGAATTAAGTGGGCTATTAAATGAAAATGTGAGTGGTACTTTTGATCAAGGTTTATGGGACAATTTAAGTAATGAAACTGTTACTATTAGATTCTATGCAAACGATTCTGTAAATTCAATTGGCTTTTCGGATGCAATAATTCGACTTGATAAGATTGCTCCTGGAGCCCCACTCATATTGACAAGCGATCCTTCCTCGTGGACAAACATAGATGACTTTAATTTATCGTGGACAAATCCTCTAGAACCTTCAGGTATAATTGGAGCGTATTATAAATTAGACTCCCCTCCCGCTTCAAATAATAACGGGACGTACGTAGCAGGTGAAAATATCGAATCTATTACTGGAATAACTGTAAGTACAGAAGGCAATCATACGGTGTATGTATGGTTAGTGGATGCTGCTGGGAATGTGGATTATACTAATTATGCTATCACATATTTATGTTTGGATGTATTTAATCCAAATTCCCCACAGTTTTTAACAGCGAATCCCTCTTCTTGGACTAATGTGGATGATTTCAATATTTCATGGACAAATCCTTTAGATACATCTGGTATTATTGGCGCTTATTATAAATTAGATTTGCCTCCTATTGCAAATGATAATGGCACGTATGTAGCAGGTGTGGACATTGAATCGATTACCGGAATAACTGTAGGTACAGAGGGGAACCATACGGTATATGTATGGTTAGTGGACGCTGCAGGCAATATTAATTTTACAACTTATGCTACCACATATTTATGTTTAGATGTGTCTGATCCAAGCTCTCCACTTTCCTTAAGTGCGAATCCCTCTTCTTGGACTAATGTGGATGATTTCAATATTTCATGGACAAATCCTTTAGATACATCTGGCATTATTGGCGCTTATTATAAATTAGACTCACCTCCCGTGGCAAATGATAACGGCACATATATAACGGGTGAAGATATCGAATCCATTATCGGAATAACTGTAGGTACAGAGGGGAACCATACATTATATTTATGGTTGGTAGATGATGTTGGGAATGTAGACTATACAACTTATACTATTACATATTTATGTTTGGATGGGTCTGATCCGAGCTCTCCACTTTCCTTAACTGCGAATCCCTCTTCTTGGACTAATGTGGATGGTTTCGATATATCTTGGACAAATCCTTCGGATGTATCTGGCATTGTTGGTGCTTATTACAAATTAGACTCACCTCCCGTGGCAAATGATAACGGCACATATATAGCAGGTATAGATATTGAATCCATTACCGGAATAACTGTAGGTATAGAGGAAAATCACACAATTTATTTGTGGTTAGTAGATGCTGCAGGGAACGTGGACTATACAACTTATACTATCACATATTTATGCTTGGATACATCAACTCCAAGTTCTCCACTTGCCTTAACTGCGAATCCCTCTT
>JBHLLJ010000155.1:0-7449 GCA_048885705.1 Candidatus Hermodarchaeota archaeon
TTTTTTAATAAAATGCTTCATGAAGAATTGATAAATTATAAAATTTCTGGGATTGCACTTAAAACTTCGGCAACTCTGCATCATTATAAAATCTCAAGCATTATTAGAGAAGAAGAAGAAATTCAAAAAAGAGAAGAGTTGGAGAGATTCAGACAAAAACATTCTAGGTCAATACCAAAAGCATTACCTCAACCAATTCAGCCTAAAATGCAAATAGCTACAAAAGAGGAGTTATTTGATGCGATGAGATCAGCAATTATAGAAGTGATGCAAAAAAAAGAGAAATTAAGGAGACAAAGGATTAGAAAAGAAGAACTTGAGCAAAAGAGGATACAAATGAGGTCTAAAGCACAACTTCCCAAAGAACTTTTAAAACACATAAGTGGGAGAGACCAAACAATAGAAGAATTACATGAATCGTGGTACAATCGCATAAAAGCTACTATTGATTTAAATAATAAAGAATCTAGCTTTTATGATCTTGGGGAAATTATTAAACATGAAGAACAAAGTAATATTGGACGTAAATTTTCTTTTGTTCGAATGTTTTTAGCATTAATGTTCCTATCAACTGCTAATAAATTAACATTATTTCAAGATGAAGATTTTAAAGATATCTCTATCAATATTAGATAACAAAAAATTATTAAATAAAAAATAAATTTGGTGTTTTTTTGGAAGAAAATCCAGAAAATAATTTTAAAGATGAAACAGAAAAAGGATATGAAGAAATAGAAGAAAATCATCCTTTTGAAGATTTAGAATCAGATTCCTTGTTAGAAGAAAAGGCTGTGAAAAATCAGGAATCTGAATCCAATTTAAAGTTTAGTCTTATCGAAAGTGAGAGAGAAGCAACAAATCTAGATGAGCAATCATTAAAACAGCAAGTTAGAGAGTTTCATCGAAACTTAATTGAAGCATCTCTTTATGCTGCTGGAAGTCCCTTAACAATTGAAGAGATATCAACAAAATTAGAATTTCCAAAAAAAGAAGTAGAGGAATTAGTAAATGAGTTAGCTTTCGATTATTTAGAACGTTCTACTGCTTTAGTTATTGCCCAAATCGGAGATAGATTCCAAATGCAGATTAGACCAGAATACACAGAAAAAGTATCAAAATTTGCAAAAGGAGGGGCGATCGCAGAAAAATATTTAAGAACTTTAACAGTGATTGCTTTGAAACAACCTATATTAAAGTCAACATTAATCAAAATAAGGGGTACTGGTGCCTATGAACATGTAAAATATCTTATTGATAATGGATTTATTGATGCTGTAAAGAAAGGAAGATCTCACGCTCTTACGACTACAGACAAGTATGCTGACATGTTTGGGTTACCAAAAGATAAAACTGAACTGAAGAGAGCTATGGTTACTCAATTAGGAGTAGAAGACTTGTCAGTTAGAGAATCGCAGGTTGAAAATGAAGAAGAATTAACTAGCGAACCAGAACTAGAAACAGAAGAATCTTTAAATAATCAAGTTTTTATTGAAGGAGAGGAAGAAGAAAAAGAAGATTAATAGTACAATCTTCAAAATTCTGTTTATTTGAAAATATAAGTAGTAATGTTTAATTCTTCAAAATCGTGTTTTAAATCTGGCTTATCTTTAATAGAGTTTTCAATAGATTTCTCTATTATTTCTAAATTTTTTATTCTTATTGTATTTTTTATGTCTTCCTTTAGACTTTCTAAATAAATCAAATCGTTATTTCCAGTTAAAATGATTACTTTAGACAGTTCTTGATTTAAAGGTATCTGGAGTTTTGATTTATTCATTCTTAAAGATTTAATTATTTCATATCCTAATCTCCCTTTCTCTGTTAACTCTTTCGATAAATATTCATAAGAATTTGGCCATTTTTCTAAATGTATAGATTTTAACCCTATAAATCTTTTATAAAGTATTGAATAAATTTCCTCAGAAATGAATGGCATCAATACAGAAAATACTTTTAAAATTTTGTAAAAAAGATTTAACGCATTCTTTAATGAAGCTTTTCGGAATTTTTGATCTTCGATATAAAACTTATATTTTATAGCTTCAATATAGTTATCACAAAGATCATTCCAAAAGAACGATCGCAAAACCATAGTAGCTTCATGCCAATTGTATTCATCGAAATAATTAGAAATCAAACTTATATTTTTATTGAATTCTGAAAAAAAATAACTATCGACAGCTGGTAAATCATTAAAATTAATATTAAGATTATCAATTTCGATATTATCCAAATTTAAATATAAGAACCTATAAGCATTCCAGATTTTAGTAATAAATCTTGAAGCACCAATTAATTGTTCGTATATTATTCCATATTTCTTATTGAATTTATCTTCTGGAAGTCTTCTTTTTTCCTTTATAATAAAATCAAGAGAAACTGGTTGCTTAGATTGGAGATTAATCCAAGAAAACTCAAATGGATAATCATCGCCCAAGGAACCCATAGCAGCCCAATATCTAATAGCATCAGCTCCAAATTTTGGCATAACCTCGTCTGGTGAAACTGAGTTTCCAAGACTCTTAGACATGTGGCGACCATCTGGACCAGCAACCATCCCGTTTATCATAGCTTCATAAAATGGTGATTTTCCTGTTAATTTTTTACATCGAAACAATGTATAAAATAACCACGTTCTGATTATCTCATATCCTTGAGGACGATGAACCTTAGCTTTAAGATAAGTTCTCTCATAAAACGATTTATCTTCTTCCCATTTTGCAATTTCCAATGGGCTTATACTTGAATCAATCCAACAATCACATATATCCTTTTCTCCAACAATTTTTTTACTTTTACATTTTGTGCATTCTTTAACAGGTGGAGACTTTTTTACAGGGTCAAGAGGTAAATCATCTCTTTTTGCGGGAAAAATTTCACCACAATCTTTGCAATACCAAAATGGAATTGGGGTTCCAAAGACTCTTTGACGTGAAATTACCCAATTCCAATCTAAACCTTCCGCCCAATCGAGTAATCTTTGTTTTTGCTTTTTTGGATACCATTTCATTTCTTCCGCGGATTCGATTATTTCTTGAATAAAATCTTTTACATTAATAAACCACTGATAAACAGGTAGATATTCAATAGGTTTTTGGCAAGAAGGTCGTTCAGAATGAACAATTAAACTATGTTCATAATCTATTACTTTTTCAATTAATCCCTTTTTTTCCAGATCTTTAACAATTTGTTCTCGAGCTTCCATTATAGCCAAACCCTGATATTTAGAATTTTGGTTCATATGGCCATCTTCCGTAAATATCTGTATCTCATCGAGATTATATTGAAATTTCCATTTAATGTCCATCTCGTCTCCGTAAGTACAGACATATACAACACCAGTACCGAAATTCATATCAACTGTTTTATCCATATAGACTTGAACTTTACGATTTGTAAAGGGAATTTCTATCTCAGCAGCAGATAGATCATAATAACGTTCATCATTTGGATTGACCATTATAGCAACACAAGCTTCCATATACTCTGGTCTCGTTGTAGCGATCGTTACAAATTCATTTTCTCTCCCAACAATAGGCAATTTCATATACCATAGTTTTCCTTGTTCTTCTTGATATCCTACTTCTGCTTTTGCTACAGAAGTTTCACAATTAACACAGAAATGGGTTGGAAATTTCTCTCGATACAACCAACCTTTCTCATAAAAGTAAAGAAGTGACAATTGAACTTTATATTTATAATTATCATCCATAGTTCGATATGTGTATTCCCAATCAGAAGAATATCCCAACTCATCATATTGTCTCCTCATATTCTTTATATTCTCATCTACCCATTTAACACACATTTCTAAAAATTCCTCTCGCTGATGTTGAGAGATACCATACTTTTTTTGTACCGCGAGCTCCACAGGAAGACCATGACAATCAAATCCCTGGGGGAAATATACGTTTTCTCCTTTCATTTTATGATATCTAGCTACAAAATCAATCCATGAATGATTTAAAATGTGTCCCATATGAAGATCTCCACTTACAAAAGGAGGAGGAGTATCTATTGTAAAAATATCACCCTTTTGATTGAGATCAAACGAATATATTCTTTGATCCTTCCAATTTTTAATCCATTTCTTTTGAATTTCTTTAAAATTAAACCGTTTAGGATATGACTTCTCTAGTGCCATCTATAATCGCTTTCTAATATATTATAATAGAATGGACCTGACGGGAATTGAACCCGTGACCTCTTGAATGCGAATCTTGAAATTAAGCATCTTACTTAATAGAATCAAGCGATCTTCCACTGATCTACAGGCCCAACTATACTTTTTAATTAATTATATTGTTAAAATTAGAATACCTAAAATTTTTTATTGTTTTTCTTAAATTTTTTAAAAAATTAGGTTTAATATTGAGTTCTAGCAATTATATCATTTTGTGCAGCATTAGTGAGCTCTGTAAATAAGACTGAATAACCAGCAATTCTTACTACTAAACCCCGATAATCTTCAGGATTTTGTTGGGCTTTACATAACGTTTCTTTACCAATAACATTGAATTGAATATGATATCCTCCTTTAGGTTTAAAATATGATTTTACCAGAGGGATAAATATATCTTCCTTAAGAGAATTTGGATGAAAATCCAAAAGCAATGACGTTCCATTTGTAATAAGTTCAGTATTTAATTTTTTGACTGAATTGAGGATTGCAGTAGGTCCTTTTTTATCTCTTCCATGAGTAGGACCAACCCCATTTGAAAGAGCATCTCTAGACTTTCGACCATCCGCTGATGCGGCTGTCCATGATCCAAACGCTATATGAAAAGAAGTAGAATATACACCGGGATTAAATATTCCCGCACGGAAATTTTTATATTTCGAAACTTCATTACAATACTCCCTGACAATATCTACAGCAATTTGATCTACATAATCATTGTCATTTCCAAATTTTGGAACTTTGTTAATAAAGAGTTCTCTCCACTCAGATCCCTTTTTCCCTAAATAATTTCCTCTATAATTTTTCATAAGTATTTTTACTATGTCCTCAAATGATATAATCTTATCTTCAAAAACAAATTTTTTAATAACCGCTAAACTATCTGCAACTGTTGCTAGACCAATTAATTGGGGGCCGGTAAAATTGTATATAGCCCCCCCTCTTGTTACATCTAGGCCACGATCAATGCAATTATCGACAGTTGAGGATAAATAAGGCTGAGGATTTATTTCAGCTATAGTCTTATCAAGGGTATTCATTGTTAAAACCATATTTTTAATGAAAAATTTCATCTGTTCTAAAAGTGAGTTCCAAAGATCCTCATAAGATGAGATTTCTTTATCACTTTTTATTCCAATTTGTCTTCTTATAAACATATC
Organism: Candidatus Hermodarchaeota archaeon; assembly: GCA_048885705.1. Taxonomy (GTDB): domain Archaea; phylum Asgardarchaeota; class Lokiarchaeia; order Sigyniarchaeales; family SOKP01; genus Loki-b32. The sequence goes on from JBHLLJ010000155.1 coordinate 5,341, forward strand.
ATTTCCATTTGTTAATGCTAATTCCAAACATTTAACAATATTGAGCTGACATGCATTCGTCGAACCAAATGATTTAGTTGGATGTTGAGGTTCCACACATCCAATAGGAGCATACTCACGTGCATCCTCAAGAGTAAAACCACGTTTAACTAGCCCTTGAATCATAATATCGTCATTAAATAAAGCTATACTTGTGCCTAATTTAACTGATTTTGCAACTTTAGACAAAAATTCTTCCGGAGTGCTTTTATGAATTCTTATTGAAAAGGTTGGTTGAACTGTTTGTAAATGAGAATATGCTTCTAATATAATATATGAAAGATCATTTGTCGCATCATTTCCTTCTCGGTCTAGTCCTCCGATAGTGACATTTTCTGTGATTGGAGGGCCCTCTCCCGCATTAATTGCTAAATAAAAAACATAATTCCATAAAGTTGTTAATTTCAAGAAGAAGCATTCAATCAAAAATTGAACCTCTTCTTTTGTTATTATTCCCATTTTCATATCCTCCATATAAAAGGGATAGAGTAGTTGGTCAAGACGCCCAATGCTCACAGCATATCCACCATCTTCTAATCTACATATAAGATGATTGAAATATATTAATTGAAGAGCTTCTTTAAAATTCTTTGGCGCATTTTCAGAAATATTAGAGCAAATTTCTGATATTTCTAAAAGTTCCTCTTTACGTTTTGAATTAATTTCATCTTCTGCAAGTTCTGTTGCTAAAGAGGAAAATCTCTTTATAAAAGATTTGGCAGCATTACATACTATAATCACAGATTGCAAAAAATTTATTTTTTGAATATCATTAGGAAAATCATAAGTTTTGCTTTTTGCTTTTTCAATCAAACCATTTAATCCAAATTTTATAATATTTTCATGTCCTGGAAAAAAATGACCAATTCCATTAGTTAATTCAGTTTCAACTAAAAATACTAATGTATCCATAATTCGTTTCACTTTTGGCTCTAAATTTTTTATAAATTGCTCTTTTAAAGTATACTCCTCATTTTTCCAATATGGAATAATAATTTCTTTCAAAATTCTTTTATCTTCGTCCTTAATAAATGACTTTTGTGCTGGACGTTTATCATAAGTGTCTACATCCTGTTCTATAAAATCTACTCTAATTTCAGGGTATAATGGGGTTCCAACAAATTTACTACATATATTTCCAACAATAAATTCATCTTCCCAGATTCTAATCGACATATTTGTTAATATATGGTCTAAAGCTTTTACAAAACGAATAATAGGGTTTTCGCTTTTTGTTTTTTCATACGATTCTGTAATTAATTTAGCTCTTTCAATACAAATTTCACGTGGTTGCATAACTACTTTATCTTTCATTTTTATTATTCTTTCTTTATAAAATGAAGGAGGAGGTTGTTCTAATTGCATTTATATCCCTAAATATTATCAATTATTCAGATTAATTAAAAATAAAATTGCTTTATTTAATAAAACTTTTTCTTATATTTAATCTGAAATACTCTTGAATTTTACAGATTCAAATAAATTTCATCAATTGATTTTTAGTTCCTGGAGAAAATAAAAGATTTTTCTTATTCTTATCTCTATATCTATTAATAGCTAATTCTAAATATTCTTTATTCGAATCAATTCCAATAAATTTTCTATTTAGAATACTACATACTATTCCTGTTGTACCTGATCCTACAAAAGGATCTAATACCGAATCTTCTTCATTCGAAGAGGCTGATATTATTCTATTTAGCAGTTCTAAAGGTTTTTGGGTTGGATGTTTACCAAATTCTTTCTCTTCCTTGGGGATTAAAGGTATCGACCAAACGCTTCTCATCTGTTTATCTTTATTTTTTAACTTATCTTTGGGATTATTCCACATCTTCATTTTTTCATAGTTAAAGCTATGTTGAGACTTTTTGGAATTTCGAGCCCATAAAACAATTTCATGGCTATGTGTGAAATATTTACATGATAAATTAGGTGGTGCATTTGGCTTATACCAAACTATTGAGTTAATTATGTCAAATTCATTTTTTTCTAATAAATATCCTACTTTATAGATATTATGTAAAGTACCAGAAATCCAAATAGTTCCATTTTCTTTCAGTACTTTTTTAC
>JBHLLJ010000156.1:0-7375 GCA_048885705.1 Candidatus Hermodarchaeota archaeon
ATTTTTCTCAACTAAAAGCGCTTTCAAAAATGCTAATCCAACATTTCCGCCCCCAAAAATAACAATATTTTGATTAGTCTCAACTCTAGACAATTTGAATGCTCTCATAGCTAAAGCAAATGTCTCAATCATAACAGCGTCTCTTATTGGAACATTTTCAGGAATTTGAAATAGTGAAATTCTTGGCACTTTTACAAATTCAGCAAAACCACCATCTTGGAACATACCTAATCCTCCTAATTTTCCTTCACTAAAATCAAGAGCTACGTTAAGACAGGTTACTTTATCACCCACATTTACCTCAGAAATATTCTCTCCGAGTTCCACTACTTCCCCTACTAATTCGTGACCCATAATAATTGGTATTTGATAAGTCTTATATTTGAAATGTGTAATATCACTTCCACATATTCCACAATATCTAACCCTAACTAATGCGTCATCTGGACCAGGAACTGGTTTAGGATAATCCTCTTTATATACAATTTTGCCAATTTCTTCTAGAATAGCTGCTTTAATTGTTTTAACATCTCCTTAAATTTCCTAATAAAAATATTTTATTATTAAATAATAATTTAACTGTCGGATACTTTAATTTAAAAAAAGTAAAAAGATTACATTGTAAAAATTATAATCCTAATAGTGCGCTCATGCTTTTTAAGATACAATCAATTTCAGCATCGAATGTCTTAACTTGGTCAATGAAAATGTTATTTACTTGAAGTAATTGTTTTACCACATATTCAGGTGATTGAGTTATTTGTTTTGCCATATTAATTGCTTCATTCAATACTTCCCCTTTCTCAACTAATTTATTGAGAATATTCAACCGATATGCTTCCTCTGCGGTGAGAAAAGTCTCTTGAGTCCCAGTATTCAATGTAATTTCAAGAGCTTTTCCACGTCCTACAAGAGTCATATAGGGAAAAAACAAAGGACATGCACCAAACCTTATTTCAGGGTGTCCAAAAAGGGAACCTTTTGAGGCAACTCTTAAATGGCAAATGACTGTCAAGTCAAATGCTCCTGCTAGAGCATACCCATTCACAGCGGCTATTAGTAATTTAGGAAATTCAAATATTGTTTGATGAAATAGATGATTTGAATCGATAAATTGCTGATAATCTCCCTTTCCTTGAACTACTGCTTGAACTTCATCTCTATCAAACCCTGCGGAAAAGATATCTTCTCCCCCATAAAAAATTACAGCTTTAACTTTTTTTTCCTCTTTAAGAGAATTTAAAGCATTAATAATTTCCCCTCTCATAGCTTCACTTAAGGCATTTTTCTTTTCAGGGCGATTGAACTTAATAATGGAGATTTTTCCTTTTTTCTCAACATCGATAAATTGATATTCTTTTTCCATAACATTCAACTCATAAAATTTTAACTTAAATTACTTAAGATTTAGATACATTAATTTAAATTTCTTTTAATTATCATAAAAACTTAATAAATATTTTGAATGTTTAATTAAATTTAGTATTATGAAACCCCCTATATGTAGAATCTGTGATAAAGAATTAGCAGAGATGGATGATGGCGGTTTGATTTATTTTAAGAAACGTCCATCTGATATAGAATGGGAAGAAAGAATGGAAAAAATTGGAGGAGTGGGGCATCCGCCTTATGCAGAATGGTTCTGTAAAAAACATTATGATAAAGCTAATGAGTTAAAACATTTAACCATAGATAAAGTTTTAAGAATTTTAAAGAGTTAAAGATTGGATTCTTTAACTTATGTTTTCATAATGTTATTTTGGATTCTAAGCAATTTTGCATTTTATTTTATATAAAAATTGGATTATAACAGACATCTTAAAAAATTTTTCACAAAATCAGATACAACTATTTTTTTTGTAAATTAAAAATTAAATTTGCTTTTATGTGAGATTTTTTACATCAATATTTCCATTTATGAAACATATTATTCAATATTATATGATACAATCCAAAAATATGTCAAAAATTTAATCTTGAGATTTTTAACTTTATTTCCGATAGTTTCGCGAATTTCCTGCTTAGTAGGAAAATTTTTCAATATTTCATATTCTCGACCATCCTCTAATTTCCTTATTTGGTAAGAGTTTCCATGAATATCAATTCGGCTTATTGGTGTAGAGCTTGCCTTCACACGTCGATTATCAATAAAAACAACCAGAGCGTTTGGTTGAAGTTTTGAATGAAATAAGGCAATAAACCTTTTTAATTTAGATTTTAATATGTGCGACCACCAAAAACCAGCAAAACCAGCAGAAAAATTATTCTGAATTTTATTTAACAAATAAACGTCATCTTGAACAAAAGTTACCTTATCTGAAGGAATCTCGCGGTTTTTTGCAATTTGAAGAACTTTATTATTTATATCAACAGCAGTAATAAATTTTGAAACAGATGCAATTGTCTTAGTCCAATAACCAGTTCCACATGCAACCTCAAGCACTATATGCCCGCTTAATAGATTCTTTAACAATTTATGAAGCTTTTTAATATCTTTTTGGCGTTCAGGTCTCAAATACGTCTTCTCATATTCAAATGCTCTGTCTGCATAATACTGCTCGATATCTTTATCAATTTTTCTTGACATGTATGTGCAATATTAGGTAAGTAATACAATATATTATTACATAATATTATTTTATACTGAAATGAAAAATTTTCTGATTTATGGATATATAACCCACTTTTTTTAAATAAGTAATAAGTTTTAATATTTTAGAAACTATGATCTGAACAGAAGAAAATGAATCTAACTGAAGAGCAGATTAATAGGTATTCTCGTCAAATTGTCCTGAAGGAGATTGGAGGTATAGGGCAAAAAAAGTTGTTGAATTCAAAAGTATCTTTAGTTGGGTTAGGAGCTCTTGGTTCACCTGTAGCATATTACTTAGTTGCAGCTGGAATTGGTAATCTAAAAGCAATTGATTATGATTTAGTTGAAACATCTAATTTACATCGCCAGATTCTGCATTTCACCGAAGATACCAATAAAAAGAAAACAGAAAGTGCTATAAAAAAACTCAATAAACTAAATCCAGATTGCACTATTGAAGTTATTTCTGAAAAGCTAACGCCTTCTAATGCTAAAGAATATTTAAAAGGTTCTGATTTTGTTATAGAAGGATCTGATAATTTCCCTACAAAAATGTTGGTTAATGACACATGCATTCATTTAAAGATACCATTTACAATAGCAGGAGTTCTAAGATTCCATGGGCAGATAATCACTGTTATCCCAGAAGAAAAAACTGCTTGTTATCGTTGTCTTTTTAGTGATATAATTGATACGCCTGATGGAATGTCTTGTTCACAGGCAGGAGTTATAGGATTGATACCAGGAATTGTTGGTTGTTTAGAAGCAAATGAAGCAATTAAATGTATTTTGAAAGTTGGAGATTTAATTACAAACAAGATTTTGTATGTAGATCTTTTACGTAATACCTTTAATTTTATCGATATTTATAGAGATGAAAATTGTCTTGCATGCGGAGAAAATGCTGTAGATTTAGTTGAAACTTACAATTATAGGATTGAGGATGTATGTCAATAGAAAATTCAGTGAATCAAATAAACATGATCAAAAAAAAAATTGATATAAAGGGACAAGTTTGCCCGATGACATTTGTTTATACTAAATTAGCACTCGAAGAGTTAAAAGGAGGTGATTTACTAGAAGTTGAATTAAACTTTCTTCCCGCAATTAAGAATGTTCCTGAAAATTGTAAACGTCAAGGCTTAGCGGAATTAATAGAAGTAAGAGAAATAGATAGAAAGGCCGATGTTTATGAATTAGTATTAAAAAGAATTTAGAAAGTTAAAAATGTTTAACAACCAACATCTAATTATCCTCCAGCAATGGCAGGTAAAAAAGAAAGTTCATCCCCATCATTAATTACAGTCTCTAAACCATCAAATTTCCGAATATCTTGCCCATTTAATCCTAAAATGATATATTTATTCAATTTATCTTTAATATTAAAAATGCTTCCTTCAAAATTTTTACCTAATCTTGACCTTAATTTCACTAATACGTCTCTAATTGTTGAATTTTCATTAATAGATAATATAAGTTCATCCTTACCAATTATGTCTACTAATAATGAGAGAAATGAAATTTTTACGTTTGTCACATTAAAAAAAATAAAATTACAATTCGAACTTTAATAGTTTAATAGTAAATTCTATAAAAATATAATATTTATTTATTTGGATTATTAAAATTAAAAATTGATATATTTTATAGCAATTATAATAATTCAATAATGTAATTATGATTAAAGTAAATAAATTAAATATTGGTCATCTTTCAACTGCTTATCATACTAATTATATCTTGATGGAAAGTAAAGAATTAGAGAAAATTGAAAAAATAAATGTAAAGTGGATATTATTTGGAACAGGTCCGACTATGGTTAAAGCATTCAAAGAAAATAAATTAGATATTGGCTATATTGGTTTACCTCCTGCAATAATAGGAATTGATCAAGACGTTCCGATTAAATGTGTAGCAGGGGGGCATGTTGAAGGGACTATTTTGGTTGCGAAAACAGAATATAAGACACAAAAACAATTAGATAATAAATTAGATAAAGTATTTTCCCAATTTAAAGGAAAAGTAATAGGAGTTCCAAGTAAAGGATCTATTCATGATGTTATTTTAAATTATTATCTCAAAAAATTCAGTTTACCAGATGATATTAAAGTAAAGAATTATGAACAAGCAGAATTTATAGCAAAAGATATAAGAGATGGAACTTTAGAAGCGGGTGTTGGAACTCCTGCTTTAGCTGTTTTTGCCACAACACTTTTTAAATCCCATATAATTATTGAAGCTAAAGAATTGTGGCCAAATAATCCCAGCTATGGTATATTTGCTCATAAAAAGCTTATTCAAAGAAATCCTGAGATTGTATTAAAATTTCTAAAACATCATAAAAAGGCATCCTATCTACTTCGTAATTCTCCAGCAATCGCGGCAGAGAAAATAGCTAAAACATTTGATTTAATTGACAAAAATTATGCGGAATCTATTTTAAAGATATCTCCGAGATATTGTATTGCACTCTCAGAAGGTTATATTAATTCAACAATGAGATTTGTAAAGACTCTTTATGATTTAGAGTATATTTCACGAAAGCTTAAATTTAAAGATATATTTGACTTAAGATTTGTGAATAAAGTACATCCAGAACCAAGCCATTATTTTTCAAACTAGTTGTTATATGCTTACGATTATGTTATCATAAGAGAAGGAAAAGGATTCAATCTAATAAATAAAAAGAGAAGCTAAATATCATCAAATATTTTTGTTAGGGAAGAAACTTGAATAAGATTGAATTCTATAGTTTCCTTTTGGAATTTGTTTAGCTAGACTATTTATAAATTTAATAGCAATTTTAGCCTATATCCTGGCAAGAAATTTGCTTTTCTCAATAATTAAAAGGCTTTATGGCTTGTTTTTTAAATTTTTTTTATAAGCCCATTCCATTAATGGTATCATTGCATCTCTCACTTCCATTCCATCTTGTGTTAATGAATACTCTACTCGAGGGGGAATCTCGGCAAATGCATCTCTTTTAACAAGTCCCGCTTTTTCTAAGTCTTTCAATCTGTCAGCTAGAGTTTTTGGACTAACTCCTATAAGATTGTTCTTTAATTCATTAAATCTGAGTTTTTTATGATTACTGATTATACCAATTATCACTAATGCCCATTTTTTGCTTATCACATTTATGATTCCCTCGACTGGACAAAAACATAAATCATTTTCTCCTGTTTCTTTACATCTTGATTCATTATCAAATTTTATCTTGAATCACCAATTTTATACTTACTATACAAAAATATACTTAATCCTTTAAATAGTTTATAATCTGTATTTACTATAAAAATTAAATTTAATATATAATATAAAGTAATGGTGAAAATGAAATGGAATTAAAGATTAAAAAGATTATGAAGAAAAATTTAGAAAGAGAAGAAGGAATTTGTAAATGTGGTTGCTTACGTGAAAATATTCATACTGAGAAAAATATAGAAAGAAATGGGCAATTTACAAAAATTTCCAATTATAAAGCGCAAGACTTTTAGGTAAGATCCTTTTAATTAGAAGTCAGATGTGTATTTTTTTTATTATTACAAAAGTATTCAATTTCTAAAATGATGAAAAATGAAAAGTATAGATTCAGAATTAACACCAGAAGAGAAAAAGATATTAACATATCTATTAGGAGAATATAAATCCCGAAATAAATTTCCTGATATTAAAGAAACTAAAAGAGCTTTGAAATTAGAGTATGACGAAAAAATCGAAGAAAAAATGATGATGCAATTTGCGAGAAGAGGTTTTCCTCAGGTTGGAATGACACACAATGAAGAAGTTGTTTTTAATTATATAGTAGAACAATATTCAAAATACGATATTTTTCATACATTTAAGGAGATTGAAAAGGAATTAGATATGCTACATCAAGATTTAGAAGAAATTTTACTTAAATTTGAAAGGTTAGGTCTGATCCGTAGAAGAGAAGAATTTGATGATAAAATTATCCCGCGAAATCCTAAAATTGGATATGATCATAAAGTTATATTAAAAGATGGAAGATCACTTAAACCAATTGAAGCGGCGTGTGTTATAGATGCTTTGGGGCTTTCTTTTACTTACAATCAAGACGCGACGATTTTTTCAAAAGATCCAATATCAAAACAAGATATTAAAATCGAAATTAAAAATGAACAAATTGTTTTACAAGAACCTGAAAATTTAATAACATATCTAGGAGCGCAGTGTTCTACTACTCTTTTTTTTACTTCAGATGAAAGTCTTAAAGAATGGGAAAAACAACATCCAGATCAAAAAGGTACGATTATAAATATGAAACAGGCATTGATATTAGCTCGTAGGCTTTTTGAGAAGAGGTTAGATATAGATTATGTTCGAAGCTGTGATATATCTTTTGACCAAGATCTAAAAAACATAGAATGGGTTGATATCCCCCCAGATGATAAGCAGAGTAGATGAATTTTATTAGAATGTCCATTACCATTTATGATAAACGTGTAAATGTTTTTGAAAGCCTAAGTTAAATTTTAATATTACTGCTAAATATTTGTTCCTCCTAATTACACTTTTTTATTTTTATTTATTTGAAATGTCTTTTAATGGTTAAAGGGTCCTAATTCTTTAATTTGTTTTGTAAATTCAGTAATTACTTCAGCAAATCTCTTCCCTTCAGAAGCACTTACCCATTCTAGGCGAACTCGTTTAGGATCTACACCTAATTGTTTTATTAAAATCCTATGTAATCGCTCGAATCTCTCTTGAGTATATTCATTTCCAGTAATATAATGACAATCGCCTATATGGCATCCAGTT
>JBHLLJ010000157.1:0-7258 GCA_048885705.1 Candidatus Hermodarchaeota archaeon
TGTAGATGATAATGATGATTTATACTACATGACAGCTGATGGCAATAACAGAGGATTTTATAAATATGAAAGTAGTGATTTTACTTTTTTAATGGCGTCAAAAGCAGGGATGAGTACATTAACATGGTCAACTAAATTACAGACGTTTATCGCAGCAGGGAGTGCTGGAGGATGCCTAATAGGTTATGATCCAGAAGAATCGGAAGCAGAATTGCTTACTCCAATTGTAAACTCTCGTTCAATAATAGAAACCCATGATGGAAAGATCCTGTACAATATAGAGGATACTATATACAAAATAAATGAATCAGGACCAACATACTTTGGTAAGAATCCATATAACTGTACTATTATGAATCTCATATTGGATTGTGATAATAATATTTATGCCTTATTAGGAAATGATTCTGTAGCTATTGTTAGAGTCAATCATGATGGTTCCTTTGCGGATTGGTTTAATAACGAAATTCATGAATGGGCTAAATCAATTCATTATGATATTAAAAACTATGAAATTATACTTCTAACAGAAGATTCTCTTCAAAATGAGACAAATATTTATCGAATACCTATAGATGAACCAATGGCATACAATAAAATAACTACTTTTGAAAATTCCACCAGAGTTGTTGGAGTAACAGACGTACATGGAAACATTTATCTTTATGAGGCATATAAGGACACTCTTTTTAGAATACCAGATGGATCAATTGATAGAGAAATAATTACAACAGATTTTGTTGACTTTTCGGATATTTACGGCGTTGATGTTATAATTGAACCGCCTTTGGGCTATTGTACCATTGAGAATGGTATTTTCATCGGAAGAAATGATGACTTACAAATGTGGTTGCTAGATGAGAATCTCAGAATAACTTTTGCAATTAATAACCGAGGTATCGATAATTCAGCTATTCATCAAAACAACAAACAAGAAATTATTTGTACTCAGTCTACATTGATACTCAAATTTATGTACCAAGAACCACAAAATCCTACAATATCTTTACCATCTTACTATTATATCCTAGCATTATTCATTGGTGTGATTACTATTATTTATATCCAGAAGAGAAAGAAAAAAACTTTCTAAATCTTTAAATTAAAATCATTTTAATTTTTAAATTAAAACGCATTTTTTCCTACTATCTTGATTAATTTTTTGATTTCTTCTTTATTTTTAGCAAAAACTCCGACATTACCAATCTGAATGTTCTTCAAACCAACATCCTTTATAATTTTATAAGTTTCTAATATTTCATCTAAGTTAGGTGGGCGGTGTGTCTTTAATTTATATTGTGGAAAAAATGCTAAAATATGAAATGGTATTTTTTCATCAATTTCATAGATTAATTGAGCAATCTTCTCAAATTGTTCCATTTCAACTAGGTTCGGAATGAACACTGTGAGAATTTCCAAAACGAAATTTCTTTTAATAATTTCTTTTACTGATTTAAGAACTGTTTTGTTCGAAGTTCCACATAATTTTTTGTAAATTTCTTCATCATACGCTTTAATATCGAGCCAATATGAATCTAATTCTGCTTTTTGAAATAGATCTAAATTTTTTGGCGTAAGTCCATATCCATTTGATTCCAAAAGCACCCAGAGGTTCTTACATCTAAGCTTGATTTTCTTGGTAACCTCAGCATAAAAATCTGCTTGACATGCAATATCACCTCCAGTAAAAGCTATAATATTTCTGGCAGGGCCAAATCCTTGAGGGCTTAATACAATTTTATCTTTTAATACTTTATTTGGACATAAAGGACTAGGTTTATTAAATAAAACGCATGAACCACAGTGTTTGCATAGTTTATTCGCATAATACATTAAAGCATGCTCTCTTGGTTCATTAATTGTGACATATTTCTCATAATTTTTACATTCTTCAGCAATCGCATCCGTAGAATACCATTCTCCATTAAAATATTTTGTGAATTCCCACGAATGGCATTTTAGACAATTATGATTACAACCAGATTGATAAATTGAAAAATAATCTTCTGGACGAGAAAGATGCATAGATTTTATTACTCGATGATATTGTCCATCTTCATACTTTAATGTAGCTTGACATGCTGGTAGTTTTGAATCGTTTTGCAAGGTAACCTCGCAAGAACCTTTATTGTATCCTTGTTTGACCATATTACACATAAATTTCGGATTTTCCATTCCAATGCTATTTATAATTAGTTATAATAAAAATTTAATGATCAAAAATTTTTCTTTCTCTAATTCAACCTTTATATTTACATATTAATAACTATATTAACATTGTAAATGGAATTCAAATCTAGTAAAAAGATAGGCAAAATATATAGAATAAATTTTCCTAAAATAAGGAATATGCATGGACCCAGCGGGAATTGAACCCGCGGCCTTTCGCATGCCAAGCGAACGATCTTCCACTAATCCATGGGCCCAATAATATATATTTAAAAGCATTCCCAAATAATTAAATTTTATTATTTTTGGGAAGGAGATATCTTTATTATTAGGATATATTAAGATTTTGAGATCTTAGAATTAAGTTTTCAAAGGTTTATAGGAAGTTGCTTACCCTTATCATGAATCATTTGCTCAATAGTTTTAGATTGAAATTTCATTTCATCATAAATCCAACTATAAAGTCGCATTTTTGATTCATAAATCTCATTTTCTATTTCAATTGCTTCCACTTTCATAATCATCTCTTTTGGTTATAAGAATAGTTAATTCATCTTGTATTTGGGCTAAAGATTTCCTAAGTAGAGAGTTCTTTAGATTAGATGTATGAGTTGTAGGAGTTATAATCTGATATTTAATACCAAGAGTCTTTAAAACTAATTCCGCAATGTTAAGTTTTTCTTTAAAATCACGGTACATTTCAATCGTAAAATTATTGTCTGTCATTACTAAAACATCTCATCAAATTCTTTGTTGTCAAAAAGTGATATTTGTTGTAAGATAATAACTATTCGTTATAAAAAAGATATATTAAATACATAAAAACTTTTACTTTGTGGTAAAAAGATAAATATAAGATATCAAAAAATAGATATATTACATTAGCTTTCACGGACTTCTTTTATTGAATCGAGTTTCCGAATATTAGTAAACAGGAAAAATGATACTGCAGTCATAATGTATAAACTCGCGCTAATAAAAAATAGAGGGGGAGTCCCATAGAAAGTTGCCAAGAATCCTGAGAGTGCAATTCCCAAAGGCATAGCAATAAAAGACAGAGTATTATCGATTGAAGTGATTCTTCCCAAATTTTTATGTGGAACACTAGTTTGTAGAATTGTAAAATATATTGCGTTAATAATCGGCATAGTCAACCCCCTAATTACAGAAAATATCATCATAGGGAAGAAGAATCCTATTGGTATAAATGCAAATAAAGCATATGCAATTCCATGGACAACTATTGCAAGTGTAATTATCGGGATTTTATGTTTCCAAGTCCCTTTAACAGTTGTAATGACTCCTCCTATAAACATTCCAATATTAAATGACATTGAAATCAGTGCATAATCAACAATAGACCCCATATGAAGAACATTAATGTAGTAAGTTAACAATGTACCAATAGGTTGCATTAAGAAATTACACAACATAGCTTCAATAATTAGAGCTAAAAGTCCTGGCACTGTGATTAAAACTTTAAATCCTAATCTAAATTGTTTTCCAAATGATTCTCTCATCTGCTCTTCTTCTCTTTTATGTACAGAAGGAATTTTCACCAACAATAAAGGTATTACTGATATTAAGAAAGTGATAACATCAATCCATAAGATTTGTCTAATTGAGAAAAACAAATACAGTGGTCCACCTATTATAGGTCCAACAATATGAATAAATCCTGTTGCAACGAAATTAATGCCATTTATTCTACTTAAATGTTTTTTAGGGACCATTGTAGGGATAATAGAACTCTCCGTAGGCATATGAAAAGCTTGACAAACAGCTCGAAAAGCAAAGAAGAAATAAAGCATCCAAAACTCCATGAAGTTAAATGCAAAAAACACCCACATGATAAATGTTGAGGATGCTTGAAGTGAATCTACAATCAAGATTACAATTTTTCTATTGTATTTATCTGCTACCACACCTCCTATTAAGGATACTAAAATAAAAGGAATTAAATAAGAAAGTGAACCAATTGTAACTACTAAAGCATTCCCTGTAGTATCTACCAACCACCAAGATAATGCGAAATATACTATACTAGAACCAAAAATAGAAACTAATTGACCTATCCAAAAAAAAAGGTAACTCACAAAAGAACTAGAACCAGTCGTTGCTTCCATAATTGGATATAGATATAATTTTTTTATATAAACAGTAAGAGTCTTCAATATTTAAAAAATATACTCCCTAAAGATCGTGAAACGATGATTTCACGTATAAAGGATAATATTCGGGTAATATGAACTGAAAATTCATATTTCTTTTGTTTAAAATGATTAAGCAATAATTCCACTTTTTAAAACCAAATTTAAAAATTAGTGTACTTTCTATTGAATTAATCAAATAAATCTAATCTTATTATAAGTGTTATCCAATGGTAAATTATTATTTAAAAAACAAACCAAATTTGATGAAAAGATTTGAATATTCTTTGCGAATTGTTAAAGATCTCTTAATGGAGAGATTTGATGAATCTAAGTCAGAGGATTTGATCAATCGAATGCGAAAAGAGTATGAAGAATTTTTACCTAAAATTCCCGATGTTGGAGGAAAAAAGAATCTATTTATCTCAATAATTACAGATAAAGTATCGTTATTAGCAATGTTTTTTATACTTGAAAAGGAAGGATATACGTATCGGGAAATTGGGCAATTTGCTATTAATTTTACGGAGATAGAAACAAAAAATGCTATAGAACGAGCAGAAAAGAAAGGGATGAATCTATTAGATTTTTACTTTAATGATGTTTTTCTTAATTCTGCTAAGGCGCATTGTGATGATACATTGAAAAGAAAATATCCTGATAATTGGGTTATGGAATATGTAGATGGCACAAATGAAGATTTTGATTACGGCTTAAATGTATCTGAATGTGCGATTCATAAAATATATAAAAAATTAGGAGCAGAAAAATATGCTCCGTTTGGGTGTCTCATCGATTTTGCTCAAGCAAATGTTCTAGGATATGGCCTAACACGTACCGAGTCCTTAGCAAATGGGGCTTTAGGTTGTGATCATCTATTTACTAGAACTGGAAATACTCCTAAAGCATGGCCACCGGAAAATTTTGAGGAGTATACTGGCAAATTTGAGTAAATTTCATGTTAAAATTAAAAAAAGTAAAAAAATCCATTTTTAAAATCTATTGTATGATCATTTTTCTTAAAAAAGTTTATAATGATTTTTATTTAATATAATTAAATGCTAAATATGGATCAAAATTCAGAAAAAAAAGAAAAATCAAGACTACCTCCTGGTCAACATTTAACGGATCGATTTCCAGTTCTGCAAAAAGGCAGAATTCCTAATGTTGATAGAGAGACTTATATACTGGAACTTGATGGGGAAATAGAAAATCCGATGAGATTTACATTGAATGAATTAAAAAAAATTCAAGATAAAGAGATTATAGCAGATATTCATTGTGTTACTTCTTGGAGTAAATATGATACAAGATGGGGTGGTATTTCTTTCAATAAAATTTTTGAACTAGTTAAACCAAAAGCTACTGCAAATTATGTGGAATTTTTTTGTGCTGATGATGGTTTTACTACAACAGTTCCAATGGAGAAATTACAAGCAGAAAATACAATTTTAGCACTGACTTATGAGGGAGCTCCAATACCTGAAAAACATGGAGGTCCCGTTCGACCAATTATCCCTAATCTATATTTTTACAAATCAGCAAAATGGGTATTAAAGATTACTTTTCTTAAGGAAGATCGTTTAGGTTATTGGGAAAGAGGAGGTTATTCTAATAAAGCCGATCCTTGGAAGCAACAACGATATTCTCACCAAGATTAAATTATTCTAAAATAAAATTTTACTTAACTATTTAAAAAAAATTTAAATTTAAATGATTATGCTTAAAAAACATGGAATACCTTACTTTTCCTTCTCCATTTGGTAACTTCACTATTGTATGGAAGGGAATGGAACCAGATCTACAGCTTCAACGGATATTTCTTAGTGATCTTCAACAAAAATCAGAAAAAAAAGCCTTAAAATTTTTCCAAAGAGTCGATTCAGGATCCTCTTCATTAATAAATTCTCTTGGTGAAAAAATTCAACATTTTTTGAAAGGTCAAGATATAGAGTTTGATTTGGAAATGCTTGATTTTACTGTATGTTCCGAAATTCAAAAAAAAGTGCTTCAAGCAGATTTTCAGATTCCAAGAGGTTGGGTTAGTACTTATAAACGAATTGCGAACCATATAGGTATACAAAATGGAAATAGAGTAATTGGAAATTCATTAGCTAAGAATCCATTTCCATTAGTTATTCCTTGTCATAGAGTAATAAAGTCAAATGGCGAGCTTGGAGGATATCAAGGAGGTATTAAAATGAAACGTAGACTTTTAGAAATGGAGGGTTTAGAGATTTCAGAGAAAGGAAAAGTTATTACTGATAGAATCTATTATTAGTTTTCTTTTTCGAGGTAAGAAGAGATATAATAAATTTTTAAAAATCTAGTTTAGAAAAGGGAAAAGGAGGAATAATTAATATGAAAAGAATTGGTGTATTGGGAGGAATGTCTTATGAATCCACCATAAAATACTATGATTCAATACTTCAAAAGTATTTTGATAAGTACAATGATTATAATTATCCTGAAATAGTAATATTCAGTCTAAATTTCCAAAAAGTAATTGATTATGAATTAAGTGGTGAGAAGGCAAAATATATAGATTATCTTATGATTGGAATAAATGCATTGGAAAATAGTGGTGCAAATTTTATCATAATGGCAGCAAACTCTCCACATGCAGTCTATGAGGATCTGCAAAATCTATCAAAAGTACCAATTCTTAGCATTGTTAAAGCGACTGCTGAGGAAGCACGACAACAAAAAATGAAAAAATTATTACTTTTAGGAATAAAATTTACCATGCAATCTACTTTTTATCAACAATATTGCCAAAAATTGGGGATTAATGTAATTGCACCTTCTGAAAAGGAACAAGTTGTAATAGATAGAATCATCTTTGATGAGCTAGTGATTGGCTTCTTTAAAAAAGAATCAAAAGAAAAATTGATCAAAATTATAAACAAATATAATGATGTAGATGGTGTAATTTTAGG
>JBHLLJ010000158.1:0-7186 GCA_048885705.1 Candidatus Hermodarchaeota archaeon
ATTTACATATTTCTCTTGATCTTTTTCAATTTTTTGCCACTCTTGAATAGGATTTTCTTTGTCAAGAAATAAGGCTTTTTCTATGAGATTTGAATAAGAAAATAGGTCCATATTTGCATCTTGAGCAGATGCATTACATGGAAAAGGAACAATTACCCACCTTGCTTCTTTTTTTGCGGCCCGATCATACCATAAATCCCAAAGTTCCTTTATTTCTGGTGATCCAAAACGTTTAGAAAGAACTTGTGGATCCACTAAACTCAAATCTTTAGTATTGTATTTTGCACTAATAGCAACCATACAATCAAAATCTTTATGTATTTGTTTTCTGACATCATCTACATAAGTAAGTTGGTCTTCAGAAGCATATTTGAATAACAATTCATTCTGGCCTTCTATAAAGGGAAGTAAGAGAGCATGGCCACCAGCTTTTATAATTTCGATATATAATGCTCTAAAAAGCTCTTCTACTAATGTTGGACCTAAAACAAACACCCTATCACCCTTTTTTACTTCAATAGAGTAATTCACAGCTAATTTAGCTAATTTTTCATAAAAAGGATTAATCATTATTTTTTTAATACCCATTTCTATATAATAGTTTACATAAATTCTGGCTAAAATCTAAATAAAAGATCTATATTATAGTTTTTTATTATAATTATAAAACAATCATTCTAATTTAATAGAGAGAAGATTTTTAAAAAATTCAATATTTACAAATACAAAATATTATAATATCAAATAATTTAAGATGACATAATATGGCTAAAGCAGAAGAATACAAAATGTTTCAAGGATGTGTTATTGGAAACCGAATTCCATTTATTGAGGCATCTGCTAGAAAAGTATTTGATACACTTGGAATAAAAACTTCAGATGCTGCATTTGCTTGTTGTCCAGATCCTGTTGGATTTAATAGTACTGATCATTTAAGTTGGATAGCGATGGGTGCACGAAATCTTACGATAGCTGAAGCTGAAGGAAAAAATATTATTTCTTTATGTAATGGCTGTTTTCAGACTTTAAAGCTCGTTAATGAAGAATTAAAGCATGATGATCATGAAAAAGAAAACATTAATAAGATTTTAAAAAGAGTTGGAAAAGAATTCAAAGGAACAATCAATGTAAAGCATTTTGTAGAAGTATTACATGAACATATTGATAAAATAAAGGAAAATGTAAAAAATGAACTAAGTGGATTAAAAGTTGCGTGTCATACTGGATGTCACTATAATAGACCTTCAGAAAAAGTTCAAACTGATGATCCTATGCATCCTGTTAAGCTTAGGGAAATTGTTTCTGCAATAGGAGCAACACCCGTTGATTATGAAGAGGAAATGCTTTGCTGTGGTACTGGAGTAGGAAATGCCGAAGAAGAACCTTCAATGCAAATATTGAAAAATAAATTGACAAGTGCTTTAAATGCTGGTGCTGAAGCTGTGATTGTTAATTGTCCCGCTTGTTTTCAACAATTCGACAATAATCAGAAAAAAGCTGGGGATTTTAGCATCCCTGTTTTATATATAACTGAATTATTAGCTCTAGCATTTGGAGAAAATTCAGAGGATCTTGGAATAAAATTCCATCGTACTAGATTAACGTCATTTTTGGAAGAAAAGGGCTTAAAGTAAAACCAGAATCTTATTTCTATTTTTATATATTCTACTTTTTAATTTAAAATTAATTTAACAGTTTTAATACCTTAATTAATTTTTCTATCTCAAATAATAAATTTTCTGGCATTTTATTTAAAAAGCCTTGAGAAGATTTAGGATTTCCTCCCCCTTTTCCACCAAAATTTCTAATTAATTCTTGCATCAATTTGTTAGAGTCTATTACTGCTTCAGGAGAGAGTAATCTTATTTTATTCTCTTCAAATTTTACAATGATAAGTGAATTTGGGGGGAAATAATCCAATGATTTGTTTAGAATCTTTATATCAACATTAAAATCAATATAAAATAAATCAATATTATTGATTCTTTTTGAGGGTGTTTTAGAAATTAATTCTAACAGTCTATAAGATAGATCTTTGTGTTGTTCTTGTATATTGTCCAAAAGTTCTAAGCGTTTTTTAAGTAATTCTTTTAATTTTACAATCGGAGAATTGATGTTATTAGCTAATGCTATTAAATCTATGTCTATATTTGAGCTCATTTCGATAGCTTTATTTCCTACTACATATCTTATTTCATTTCCCTTTTTAAATTCATATACAAAAATTGGCCCAATTTCTGTAGTATCTCTTACATGAGTTCCTCCACAACAAACTAAATCCAAATATTTAATCTCAACTAACCTTATCTTCTCCTCATCTGGGATTTCACTTCTTATTTTATCAGGAAATTTTTCACTTTCAAATTTCGATATTATACGCGAAGTTAATCTTAGGTTATTAGAATTACAAATTTTATTAACTTCTGTTAAGATTATCTTTAATTGCTCAAAATTTATATTTTGAGAGATTTGAAGGAAAACATCTTCGAAGTTGAGAATAGCACGATGTGTATCAATGTTATATTTATTTTTAAATACTGCTGAGAATATGTGTTGAGAAGTATGAGCTTTCATTATTCCATAGCGATAATCCCAGTCAATTTCCCCACGAACCTCATCTCCAATATTAATTTTATTTTTAAAATCAGAGGTTATATGATGCAAAATTTCTTCTCCGTCTTTGGATACTTTATCAACTTTAAATTTAAGATTCCCAATTTTTAAATATCCATGATCACTCGCTTGATTTCCGCTTTCTGGATAAAATAAAGTTTTATCGAGTACAACTCCATCATCATTAACTGCTATTACTTTTGCAGTAAATTTAGATTCATAAGCATCCTCCCAATATAATTTTTTAGACATATTCGAAATTAACTCCGATGATTTTCTTACAATGATTCAATAAATTTTATATTAGATTATATCAAATAATAATAGAATTTATTTCAAATTTAAGAATCTTGAATTAAATTTAAAAACTTCATATAAAATGATAGAATTTTTAAGTAAATACTTGTCAATTAGGCAATTTTTTCAAAAGAGATATCAGGTAGTGATATTATAAAATGACTGAAAAAAAAATAGAACAGAAGAAAGGGGTTATAGGAACAGTTGTAAATTATATTACGGGATCAATCTTATTGATTATAGGGATAATAGTTTTAGTGCTAGGGATCCCCCATCTATTTTTCGGTACAATTGAGGGGGACATGTTACAAATAATGGAATATAATACTTTTTCTTCATTAATGGTATTCCTCGGGATATATATCTCATTATTTGGATTACATTTCTTGATACAAAAGCTTAATAAATCAATTAAAGCCTATTTATTAATTGTAGCGGGGATATCTATTATCATCTTCTCTTTCATTGCCCCAAAAATCCTTTATAGTTATGCTTATTTGGGTTTACTTGCATATATATTTTTAGGATTTGGATCCATAGTTTATGGTGCATATTCATTATCAAAAAGATATATGCCTAGGAAAAATTTAGTATATGGAAACATTGGACCAATAGCAATCATTCTTATTCTTGTTATTGTTTTCGCTTAGCAAATAAAATTAATTATTTTCTTTTTTTTACTCCTTATTCTTTAATCAAATAACTCTTCCAAACAGATTAAAGCCATCAACTTTTTCTATTTTAGCCTTAACAAATGTACCAAATTCACCATAATAATTGTCTATAAACACATTTTTATAAGCAAAATTTCTTCCAAAAGCTTGATTTTGCACCGTTCCTTCATGTAAAATTAAGACTTCACCTTCCCAACCTTTCCAGCTTTTATTTATATCAATTAAGCTATTCCGGAAGACTCTTGATAATCTTATCGATCTTTCTTTTATTATTTTACTGCCTAATTGTTCCATTTTTTTTGCTTTAGTGCTAGGACGAGGTGTGAATTTTGAGATATTTAGAATTTCAGGTCTTAACCATTTGATAAAATTAATTGTTCTATAGAAATCATATTCAGTTTCACCAGGGAATCCACAAATAATATCAGTAGATATCGTTAAATTCTCAAATTCTTTCCGTAACATTTCAAGTTTGTTAATTATACTAGAAATTAAATATTTCCTTTGCATTCTTTTTAAAACATCGTTACTTCCAGATTGGATTGGAATATGTAAGAATTTGTATACTTTTTTATGCTTGAATATTGAAATTAATTCTTTTGTATTATTAATTAAAAATTGAGGATTAATCATTCCTATCCTTAAGTAAAACTTATAGTCTAAACCAACGATCTTCTTTATCAAATCTGCTAAAGATGTGCCATTGTATTGATAAATACTACAATCTTGCGAAGTTAGATATATTTGTTTAATTTCTTGTTTTAATTGATAATTAATGTTCTGAATAATATCTTTAGGATTATAGCAATTTAAGTTTCCTCTCGCATTTTTCACACAGCAATAAGAACATGAGCCTAAACATCCTTCAGAAATTGGAATTATTCCAGTAATTTTCCCAGGAAGATGATTAACATAATATTTTGACTTATCAATTGATTTATCTGACTTGAGTACGAGATTTTTCTTTCCACTACTAATTTTTTGAAATATTTCTGGAAGATCTACAAAATTATTTAAATCTATGATAGCTCCAAACGAGGGAATGATTTTTTGTATAACTTTAATATAATTAGGAGCTATATAAGGTAAGCAACCAGCAATTATAGTATGAATTTTAGGGTTATTTTGAAATTTCTTATGTATATCTTCTAAACGTGCTTTAATTTTGTTTTCTGTTTGTTCTTTAACACCACACGTATTAATTATTATAAATTGAGCATCATCTAAAGATGTTTGAGTATAGCCTGATTTCCTTAATATATCTGAAATTATGTATGAATCTGCTTTATTAGAAGTACAACCATAAGTTTCTATATAGAATGAATTCTTTTGCACATTAATCCATTTTTAATTAAATATAATAATTTATATTTAAAGAAAAGAACTTGATTATTAACTATTAAAAACGTTTTTTAATTAAAATAATCTATTATTAAGTTAAATATTTGAAGTTAGGTTAAAATGACGAAGAAAATCAAATTTGCATATTGTTCGGTATGTAAAAAAGAAGTTGAAAAAGCCTCCAGAAAACCATTAGATACAACGCAAAAATTAGTTTGGATTGTGATTAGTGTTGCTACTTTAGGCATTGGAGCTATTGCATATGGAATTTATTTATCCAACAGACCAAAAGTGCATTGTCCTACATGTTTTACTAAACTAGAATATTCAGACAAACCCTTTATGAAGCCAAAAAAGAAACTTGAAGATATGACGCCCAAAGAAAGAGTATTAGACAAAACAGGAGTAAGAGAAAAAGAGTTGGAAATAGCAGAATCTTCTAAAAAGAAATCGGAAACAAAAAAGAGGAAAAAAGAGGAAAAAGAAGATGAGAAAAAGAAAATATGCCCATATTGTGGAGAAACGTTAGATGAAGACTACGCAGTTTGCCCCTTCTGTCAAGTTTCATTAAAATCATAAGGGTTTAAAAATACACTTAAAAAAATATTCTTTTTCTTATCACATAACTAATAAAAATAAATAATAGTAAAACTAATTATTAAAATATATAATTTTGAATACCTAACCTAAATTTAATTTAAAAATATAAAATGATGATATAATAATGCCGCGTGCAGGTCGTAAAGCTCCTGAACGAGAACCAGATCCATTAGATCTATATTCAACTTGGGATATAAGAATTGCTAAAATAATATATTATGGTCTTATAGTTGCTACTGCAATTCTTGTACTTGGGATATGGTTTGTTATTATTACAGGTGTAATTCCCGGTAGTGCTTGGATAGCTTTTTTGGGTCTCCACCTTGGATTTCAGATTGCAATAATTGCTGGTGTCATTACTGGACACTTATTTTTATTAGTTTTATTCTATACCTTATTCCGCGGAGGTATGGTAAAACTATGTAATGCACTATTTAAAGATCGGCGATTGGCGAAAAAGTGGGAAGACTATTCAACTCTGAGATTACTAGTTGGAACTGCTTTGTTTAGTTTATATATCACATTAATTGCACTTTGTATTGGTTTCCTGCCTTACACTTTTTGGAATGCAATTTGGGATTTATGGTTATGGATGTTGGCGAACTTTGGAGTTGGATTATGGATCCTATGGGTAGGAGGTATGATGTTCTTGATTTTAGGAATCATATTTTTCGGTTTTGTGCTTTGGAATAGAGGTGTATTCTGGGTACTTAGCCGAGTCAAAACTATCGAAGATGAAATTGAAGTTGATGCAAGAATTAAGAGAGAAGCCTTAAAAGAAATGGACGAAAGGACTCTTCAATCGATATATAAAAAGGAGACTGGTAAGAAAGCAATACACAGAGGAAAAGAAACTAAGGGATACATCGAGTGGAAGAAGAAAGAGTTATCCGGTTAAACTTAATTTAAATCTTTTTTAACATCTTTTTTTTAGAATCTTAAAAATCGCACTTAAAACAAATATAATAAGTATAAAAATAAGTAAAAAAAGTGTTATATTAATTATTTGAATTTTATCTTCTCATCATTCGTGGGTTTCTGAATAACGTTAATTCATTTCTAGGGATTTTGTAATCAGTTGTTGCAGTTTTTTTCATCTTTTTGTAGAGTTGTTTAATCATCTTCTCAGCTACTCTCATAAAGTTACAAATACAGCCAAATAAAATCATATATACTACGAACATCTTATCTTTTGCATAGGTTTCATCAAAAATTTGAATTTCAAAGTTTTTTTGCACTCTTTGTCCATCAACTCTAGCAACTTTTTGATCACCAATATAAATCCAGTAATTTCTTCCGGGACCTACAATTCCTTTTGCGCGAACTACCTGTAATTTATCATCATTTTGCTCTGGAAGTAATGGCCATGCCCAGTATGTCCCCATTAATCTCCAGCCTCTGACACAACGAGCTAGATATATTGTTCTTGGGATCTGCATAATAAATACTGGCGCAGGATGCTTAATTTCATAGCTTTGAACTAATGAATGAGCTACACTTAATTCAACCCCTCCTTTGAAATTCCCACCCTTAGCTGTCTTTGCGTCTGTTATTTTTTCTTCCATAATTGTGAATATTCGACAGGTTAACCTTTTTTCTTCAAGAGGTTTTTCTTCCCACTCATCTTTACTAAATGCAATAATGTATTTCTTTTCCCCATC
>JBHLLJ010000159.1:0-7044 GCA_048885705.1 Candidatus Hermodarchaeota archaeon
ACAGCAGATCTTAACATTTCAATTCTATTTTCTTTATTTTGAGCAATGTCAGCTAGAGTCTTAAACGATCTATACATAGCAGAATATCCAGAAGTTCTACTAAACCCATTTTCGTACTCAGATCCAATTTTATATGCATTCTCTGAATTCTCAAACATTTTTTTTGCATATTTACTCCTATCTTCCTCCTTTTTAGCAAAATAAACTAACTGTGAGTAAGACCAAGTTAATATTTGATATGCCCAGACACTAAAAGGTTTATAAGCCAAATTACTATTTGAAGCCTTAGCATATTCTAATGCTTTTTTAGCGTAAGATTCCCTTTGCTTAGGAGCGAAAAAGCTTCTCTGTGCAATATTTGTATAGTAAAGAGCAGGTAAGAAATTGCGATAAAAATTCCAAAAACTAAATAAATTAGAATACACCTTTCCAGCTTCTCTTATTTCTCTAATGTCTTTATTAATCCTTTTCTGGACGTAATTAATTTTCCCACCAACTACCGCACACCAATTCAAATAGAATATAATTATTGTAATTAAGTTATTTTGTTTTGTCTTTCTTATAAAATCTAATCCCTTTTCACATAAAATTAAACCTTTTTCAATGTTGTGATTCTGCTCATTAATATTTTCAGCGAGAAAAAAACCATAGTAGCAATAAAGAAAACCTAAGATAAAATTAATAATTCCTTGAATCTTTAAATTACTGTGATCTTTTGTGAGTTCAAATGCCATTTTTGTTCTATCAAACCACTTACTAAAATCAAAAGCTAATGTTTCTCCTTGATCCAAATTATAAAAAGTTGGCATTTCTGCAACAAAACAATTATGCATGCTTATATTCACCAAGGCGTAAAGAGAATCACTTAAATAACGGAAATTGTTTAATTTTTTTGAAATTTTCCATGCTTTATCTACGTAATTTGTTGCCTCATGAATTAATTTCTCCAGTTCTTTAGGGGTTCTCACATATTTCATTAAATTAAGCATACACATAGTAGCTCTAATAATATTTCTTGCAAAGCCCTCAATGTCATCCTCATTGGAGAATAGTTCACTTGCTTGGATAAAAAATTCTAAAGAATTATTGAACTCTTTTTCACCTTCATTAATTGAAGAACTAGTACATCCATCTTCGAAGAGATACTCAGCTCGGCACTCTAATTCTTCAGCTTTAATTCCGATATTTTTAAACAGATTGCTTGCTTCCCTATAATTCATTATTGATTTTTTTTTAAGTAAAATATAATTCTCTGTTGTTTCTACTGTATCTGCTGCTTGAGAATTAACAAAGCCAAGTTTTTTATAAAAGAATGCTGCTTTATCTAATACATTTTTACTTGTGTACTCTTTTATTAATTTTTCATATATAATAGCAGCCTCTACCCAATTAAAATTCTCTTCTTCAGTTTCCGCTTCTTTAATCAAAGTTTCTTCTTGGTTTCTTTTGACAATCATGCAAGAAATTTTGTTAAAAAGCTATTGATTTCACTAATTTAATAATTATTTTTTGGAGTTATTAAACTTTAAGATGTGAAAATACATTATCTTGTACTTTGGATAAATCCTTTTTCTTTTTTCTGTTTTTCTTCCCATTTTTTTCTCTCAGAACGAAGTCTAAATAAGTCAACATCTTTAAAAATTAAACCTTCCTCTTTTGGAGGAACATTTCTTTCGACTCGCTCCTTTTCTGGAGTATATATAAGGGAGTTCCCATAATCGGCTATGTTTGCAAAGAAGGTATAAGCATAAATCGACCTGCGAGCATCAAAATGAACTGCCTTGAAATCAGCCGTAACAGGTGTAAGAGCTGGATTCAAAATTATATCGACAGGGGGCTCAAAGTTTTTTAGTTCAACTCTTAAATCCATGTCAAGAAAATCACGGCAAGTTGCAATAGCTATTCTTCCATATTCTGTATTACACACTATTGTTTTATGAGGTAACGTAGATGTGTCTATTCCTTCTTTAAATCTACCTCTCTCAAGGCTTATGATAGCAGGGATATGTTTTTCTTGTTGCCAGAGAATTCCTTCAGGGCCTATAACTAAACTTATATTACTTTTTGTATCGATGTTGTGATATGATCCAGGGACAATATACATATCATATTTTTTTGCAAGATTTAATATTTGTTCTGAAAATTGTTGATATTTGAGATCCACGGTCATTTCAGGAAAAAGTAAAATGTTTATACCTTCTTTATGAGCGTTTTCAATCATTTCCTTTACTTTTGATTCAACATTGTTAACTTTTTCTTCTTTTAGTGTTAGTAGACCTTTAGGCTTTTCCTCATAAAACTCATTCATTATATCACCGGAACTTGAGATACCAATTTGGACAATACCAACTCGACACTGATTCCTAGGGGACTTTGGATAATCTTTTAACAAATCCCTATATTCTATTTCATATTTTTTTGTTTTACTATCTTTTTCTAAAAATGTACTAACTTCTTCAGAATACTGTTGAATTTCACCTATCCGTGGGGATTGACTTGTTTCAATCGGACATGAAGGTGTAATGATACCTTCAATACTTCTTGAAACAGAGGGTTTATTAATTGTATTTAAGGCAGAAACAAGTATTTTTTCTTCCTTCATTACTCTATTTAATCTTTCTAAAACTTCTTTTTCTTTTTCTTTATATCCCGCTTTTTGAAAGAGTTTCGCTGATGACTTTAAATAATTTGAACCATAATTTAAAAATTCTTGTTTTTTATTTACATCTAATTCATTATCAGCTTGAATTAAATGCCAAGCCGCATCGAAATAAGTTGATGTTGCAAGTGCCCAATCTGCACCATTTTTAAAACCACCCTTTTCATATAAATCTGCAGCATTTCTGAGAATTGATTTAACATTTGGATACAAGCTTTTTTTAATATCTATATTATGAGTCTGATCAAATTTACAACCCGACTCTAATGCTAAACAAAAATTAGAATTACCCTGAGCTAAGAACTTTAATTTACTTTCAGTAAAGTAATCGCTAGCTTTTACAAATAAGTTAGCCGCTTCGACGAATTTTTCTGGATCTTCATAGTTTTCAGCTAATTCCATACTTTCCCAAGCTCTACAGAGATGATATATTGCTTCTATTTCGGCTCGTTCTCTTTTAATTTTATACAATATACAGATATCCCTGAATTGAGTTGCAGCATTGCTGAATTTTTCAGCAGCAGCAATATGATCTCCCTTTTTTCCTAAAATTCTTGCTTCATCAAGGTTTATTCTAGCAGAACAATGATTCATCCTTACTTTAGCGACTTTCTCTAGTTTTTTTAACTCTTTTGACCTTCTGACATTTTTCCTAATAAATCTAATTGTAAAGATTGCATTATCAAAGAGATCTCTTGTTTTTTCATAGCTTTCTATAGCATCATCATATCTTTCCTTTTTGCTTAGATCTTCAGCTTCTTCTAAAACACCCCAGGCTCCATAATAAGATGCTTCATAATTGAAACTTGATAGTGATTTTAAGATCTCTGCCGCCACTTCATATTTTTCTTTAGCTTTTATATGATTTTCCCTTTTATGGTACGCTTTAGCCTCTTCAATAAAATTCCAAGCTTTAGTATAATGTTTCTTTTCAATTGTTCTTTCTTTTAAAGGTTTATATTCCATTGATGATAATGAGTCATCATGAGCTTTGTGTGCTTTCTGATAATATTCTGCAGAAGCCATATGATTTCCTAATCGATCTTCTAAACGAGCAATATATTCATAACAAGCAGCGGTATAATAATAATAACCCCTTTCTGAAGATTCAATAGTTATACGTAGAAATAATTCTCTTGCTTGTATTAGGGATTTTTCTTCAGTAGTCAGAATACCTAATTCCTCATAAAGTAAACCTAAACGTAGTTGAATTGCCAAAAAATGTCTATCAGATTCAATCGAATATTTAATATTATTCTTAGCAGCTTCAATTGCCATCTTTAAATTTTTAATTTTAACCTCTTTATCTTTAGTTATATCAGCGAGAGTTTTATACGCTCTGTAGAGAGAAGTGAAACCAGCTGCTCGTGCATTTCCTCCTTTATAATATTTTGAGAGATTTTCAGTTTTATTAGCATAATTTAACATTTTTTGAATATATTCCTCTTGAGGATCATCTTCTGTAGCAAGAATAACTAATTGTGAATAAAAATGAGTTATGAATTGATAAACAAAAGTAATATATGGTCCAAAAGCAAGTCTTTTTAATGCTTTATTAGCATAATCAATTCCTATTTTGGCATAAGACTTCCTCGTATCTGCCCTTAAAAAACTTCTGCTCGCGAATTGGTTATAATAATCAATTGGTATAAAATCCATAAAACAATAAATCCCAGTGTATAAATCGTCGAAGACTTTATCTAGTTTCTGTACTTCATGCACATCATTTAGAATTCTCTTCTGTAGATATTCAAATCTGCCAAAAATACCAGCATGATAATCTATACCATAAATACTTAGTATAACTCCATTATTATTTCTTGAATTTTTAAAAAATACAGTAGATTTTTCTAATAACTCAAATCCTTTTTCAGCAAACTCTATACTTTCCTTTTTTTCTTCAACACGTAAACTCCCAAATATACAATACATGAAACCAGTTATACTATATATTCCTCCAAGAATGAAATAGTCAATCTCATCATCACTATTTTGCGCTAAATGTAGTGTTTCTTCACATCTTTTTAAAAATCTTTTATTGATCTTCTCTTGCTTTTTATCTCCATAAGTAAGTTCTGTCCACCTACTGACATGAAACATATTAAATTCTCCATACAATAGCCTATGTCTAGTTTCGATTGTATCAACTTCTGTTAGAAGTGTCCACGCCTTTTCTATTAAATTACGATCCTTGTGGCTATAATACTCTAATTCAGAAGGATTAGAACATATTGATATATGTAAAACCATTGGTTCTACAGCCAGAGCAGTCAATCTTATGAAATTTTTCATATCATTTAATTTTGAATATTCTTCACTAATCTGGAAAAAAATATCAATTGATTTTTTTATATTCTTTCTCGCCTCTTCAATTGAGGTAATAACTAAGCAACTATGAGCAAGTGCTTTAGCTTTACATTCCATACTTAAGAGTTTATCATTGGTTTGGTCAAAAAGTCGCTCCGCCATATGAAATGCTTTAACAGATTGTTCATTCCAATTTAAATAGTCTTCTTTGATTTCAGATGCTAAGACAGCTCGAGAGCATATAAACCCTAGTTTACCATAAATTTTAGCAGCGTCCTGTAATAAGTTTTTCTCTAAAAATGATTTGGCAACTAGTTCATATAGATCTGCTGCTTTCTCCCAATTGTAAGTATTTTCTTCCAATATTGCTTTTTCCAATAAATCTTCTTCTGGTGTTAATTCTGCCATATAAGAACTCTAGAGATGAATTTATTCACTTAAAATAGGATCTTTTTAATTTGCCCCTATTTATTTTTTTAATTTATTAATCAAACTTTTCATTTTATTCTTAATAAATTTATTTATAAAAGCATAAAAAGTAAATAAAGGTTAAATTGAGGAGATCTCTGGGCTAATCTTCACTTTCTAATTACCCATATACTACTCCCACCCTCTTTAATAAATTCTGCTCTTTTAAAGGGTGTTGAGGTGATAAACTCTCGAAATGTTCTTTCATCATAAAACAAGGAAGTTTTTATTTCTGTAAACTTATGTGTAATATCAAAAAGCTGAAATGTTTTCTTAGGAGCGAAAGTATCAGGAATCATACTCTCTCCAATAAGTAAAATTCCATCATCCTTTAACAAGGAATATAGATTTTTAAATATACCTCTTCGATAATTCTCATCAGTGTTCATTTCGTGAAGAACTTGATTTAAAATTATCAGATCAAATTTATCATTGAAGGATCTAGTATAGTCTTCAATTTCTGTTTCAAAAATCTGAATTCTTTCATTCCAATTATGTTTCTCTATCAATTCTTTAGTGTGTGTTAAAGCGATGGGATCGATATCTATTCCCACAAACCTTGCATTTTTATATTTTTTTGCCCAAGTTTCAAGATTGAATCCATAACCACATCCAAGTTCAAGGATAGTACCTTGCTTCTGTAGATTATTACAAAAATCTTCATACTTCTTAGAAAACAGTTTTTCTACTAGAGTTCCAAACCGTGCTCCTCTTTCTTGTAAATCTATCATTGTTTCTACAGGTAAATCTAATATACTCCATTTTTTACCTGTTTTAAAGCTGTCTATTAAAGCGTCTTGAGCCGGAGCTATATAATAGAATGCACCAAGGGTCCCTCCAATATAAAACTTATTATTTCGGTCAATAAGTAATTCATAGACGAAAGGAGCTGTTTTTAAAAGCTTCTGATTAGAATCTATAATCTCTAAAATACCACATTCAAGTGCTAAATGAATCCAACCATCTAAATACTTAAAATCCAAATTAAGATTTTCAGAAAGTTCATTTGGTGTAAAATTCACTTCAATATTTTTACCAGAACTAAATAATGATTTTGCTTTTTGATATAAGTAATTAAAAATACCTAAACGTCTAGCCATACCTATTAATATAATGGTATTAAAACCATAAAGACCATTTATGGCAAATTTCTTTATTTGATCCTTAATAGAAATTCCAGTATTATTTTTATTTTCAGTTTTAATTAATTTCACCAGTATTTATTTTCCTGATTTATCAAAAATTTATTATTTATCAAAAATTAGATTAAAATATCTTTTAACTTTTAAATTTCGTTAAGGGTAATAACTTCCTCTGGTAGAAATGATTTCAAAATATCACTTAAAATCCGATTATCTTCAATAGGGATTCCTCTTATAACAAATTGCGATTTTTTTAGAGGATCTACTTTCCATTTAAATTCTGTAAGAAGATAACGTTTAATGTCGATAAATTTATCATCAGGTTCAATCATAAAATCATCCATTAACCTTTCAATATCCTTAACTTGTACCATTTTTTTTACCTATATACATTTAATTTCTAAAATAGAAATAGTAATTTTATAAAGACTTCAATTAAGATTTAAGATTTAAAATTTATAAATTTTT
>JBHLLJ010000160.1:0-6834 GCA_048885705.1 Candidatus Hermodarchaeota archaeon
AGAGTTAAATTTTCTCAATGATGCACTAAATTTTTTGCAAAAAAAATGGACAATGGATCTAATATATATCATCAGAATTAAAGGAAAGCCATTTTTTAATGATATTCGCCGAGCTTTACCAAATTTAAATTCACGTACGTTAACGACACGTTTGAAAGAGTTTGAAGAAAATCATGTTGTAAGTCGAACAGTAGAAAATACACAACCCATTCGAGTTAGTTATGAACTGACAGATTTAGGAAACGGCGTGTATGAGTTATTAATTCCATTACTAATGTTTTTTGCTCTTGAAAAATATAAAATAGAACAGAAAGAGGGACATAAATTATGATTTTGATAATTTTAGCTTATATCTTTTCAAGTCTATCACTTCTAATGAGTTTCCTACTCTTTATTAGAATTAAGGCACCATGGGGATTTATATTATTGCCTTTTAAATCTGTTGCAATGGGGTTGTCTCGTTTTTGGGCTATAATGAGCACAGTTGGCGCTATAATTGGATTGGTATTTCAAGCTTTCTGGGCTGTTTTAATAGGGATTATTGGTACCATCATTATGACAATATATGTCTGGCGATGCACTCGAGATAACAAGGGTTTTGAAAATGCCTTTGGCGCTAACTGGTCAGATCTAATACGACCTGAGCAAGCCAATCTTATGGTTCAAAAGAGAGGGACTTGGTTTTTGAAAACAAAAACATCTCCTAAGCCTTCCTGGGAGCGCGATGTCCCTTTCTGGACCATTTCCGGTAGGGATCGGCAATTACTATGTGACATTTGGCGTCCGACTGACGGCAAAATTTCCGGCTTGGCTTTCATTTTCTTTCACGGAAGCGGTTGGGGGACACTAGATAAAGATAGGGGCACTAGACCTTTCTTTCGCCACCTAGTAGCGCAGGGACATACTGTAATGGATGTAGCATATCGTCTTATTCCAGAAGTAGACATCTATGGAATGATTGGAGATGTTAAACGGGCTATTGCCTGGATGAAGGCCAATGCAGACCATTATGGTGTGGACCCTGAAAAAATTGTACTTGGAGGCGCTTCTGCAGGTGCACATCTTGCCCTGTTGGCAGGGTATGCACCTAAGCATCCTGAATTAACCCCAGAGGATCTGAAAAAAGCCGATCTATCCGTGTGTGGCATTATCTCCTACTACGGTTCCACTGACTTGGTGGCTGGATATGAACGATATGGTTGGGAAGATAAAAACATGCCCCCAGAGCCCATTGGCGCCGATCAGGACCACATCAAGCCAGTAGGGAGTTATTATTATGCCGGCCGAGTTGATCTCTTGTTAGGCGGCCTGCCTGAAGAAGTACCTGACATGTATCAATTGGCATGTCCAACAACCCATGTTCGTCCTGGTTGCCCACCTACTCTGCTTATGCAAGGGGCTAGAGATTTCATTGTTCCCATGGTCGGCACCCAGGATCTCTACGCTAAACTTGTTGAATCAGGCGTACCAGTAATCAACGTGGTTTTTCCATGGACAGATCACGCCTTTGACTTGATACTTCCACAATTCTCTCCCCCAGCTCAATCAGCATTATACAATGTGGATCGATTTCTGGCACTCATGGTAAACAAGGATCTGTGGCAAGCTAGAGAGAATCTGATTAAATCTGAATAAACCATATGGTTTTCACTTTTTTTTTTGCTTTACTCTAAAAAAACACATATACCTATTTAAAAAAACTTAACATTTATCAAATTTTACGCCACAACATTCACATAAATTATCAAGATTTTCAATATATTTTAACATTGAATTATACCATGTGTCTAATAACTCTTTAAATTGAAATTTGATTGAATCCATATTTTTAGCGTTATATACATAGAGATATCCTTGTTTTTTGGTATCTATCGTATCTTTCGCTTCTGTATATTCTTTCATTGACATTGAACTACGTTCAATAAGTTTTAACATAGAAAGCGTTTGGAGAGCTTTTTGAATAGTACTTCTATCCATCTTTAATACTCGCGATATAGTAGATGTTCTAACGTCTCTATTCTTCAGTAGATGACAAAGCACCTTAGATTCTGTTTTATTGAGACCTAAGATACATTTAAATAGCTGTTCACTTTCAAATATTGCAGTTTTATTTTCTAATATCTCATCTATAATTTCAAATTCTTTTAGCTGCTTTTCCATTACTTCCATTATTCTTCAACTTTAAAATATAAAAAGAAATAAGTAAAAAAAGGATAATTTTTAACTTTCAGATTGTTTTAATTTTGTGAGAACTTGTTTCATTCCTTCGTAGTTCATTGCTCCAACAACTTGATTTATCACTTCGTTATTTTTGATAAATAAAGTGGTTGGGATTCCAGTTATGCTATATTTCATTGCAATAGCGCCATTTTCATCAACGTTGACCTTTATAAATATGAAATCTTTTTGAAATTCTCCTTGAAGTTTCTTAAAAATAGGACCAAAAAACATACAAGGTCCGCACCAAACAGCCCAAAAATCTATAATTATGGTTTTATCAGGATACTCATTTAATAATTTATTAAATTCTTCTTCTGAGTGTATTTCTATTATAGTTTCTGGCATTTTTTTTTGTTGGTTTAGTAAAGATTCGGCCTTTTTCATTCTCAGATTTTCTAGTTCATCATCAATTTCTTGCATTTATAATCATCGATCAATTTTGTTTTTAGTTGTGAATCTTTTTTTCACAACTTTCTAATAATAAAAAATTGAATATAATATTTAAAGGTGATTGTAGTGCGAAAAAAATCACTACTTTAAGTTAAAAAAAACTGAAGTATGCAAAATATATTATATTTAAAATTGTAATTAACTTAATTACATAATATATTACAGGTCTTTAAAAAAGTACAATCCAAGAGTTCCAAATCCTTATGTCTTATTCAGAACCTATGGAATTAATTCATGCAAGAAAACTTATTGAAGAAGCTAAATTTGAAGATGCAAATCAAATTTTGACCGAATTTAAAGAAAAAAACGACTTTTTATCTGAAGATATAATATCATATTATTTGCTTAAATGTTCACTAGCAAGATTTAATTATAATCACCAAGAATTTCTGGAATACGCAAATAAAGCTTATCAAGAAAGTCAAAAACTTGAGAGTTCCCTTCAATTACTTGATGTGTACCTTAATATGTCTATTGCGTTAAATTTCCAGGGTAACCCAGATGAAGTTAAAGAATTTATATTTAAAAGTGAAAATCTAATTGAAAAACTCAATCGAGAGCCATCAACAGAACTTACAAAAAGAAAAGCCTTAATTGCCCAGAGCAAAAGTTATATGTACTCAGAGAAAGGTAAGATCCAAAAAGCTCTAAAATATGCGGAGCATTGCTTAGCTTTGCAAAAAGAACTCAATCTTAAAGCGAGTCTTGCCCTTTCTCTTTATGAAATCGGATTAGTTACCACATCAAACGGCAACCTAAATAGTGCTTTAGAATATTTGGAGTCGAGTAAATTAATTGCCCAAGAACTTGAGTATAAACGGCTTATTCAGTATTGTGATAAGGATATTGGTGTTATTTACGGTATGAAAGGTGAATTAGATCTTGCTCTCAGTTATAATGAACAAGTTCTAGCATCCACAGATAAAGAAAAGGACAAAAAACTAATTTTAATGATTTTCAATAATAATGGTTTAATTTATCAAATACAAGGTAAATTAGATCTAGCATTGGAATACATGGAAAAAAGTCTATCCATTGCAAAAGAGTTAGGTAATCCTCTAATAGTTGCAGCTCTGGATTCTTTATTTCATTTATCTATTGATAGGAACGAGCTTGAAAAAGCCCGACAATATTTACAGCAAATAAAGCAAATTACAGAAACTTATAACCAATATAATACAGCATACCGTATAGATAAAGCTTTATACTTGAAAACGAGCTCTCGAGCTCTTAATCGGGGTAAAGCTGAAGAGATTTTGAAACATGTACTTGAAGATAAGAATATAAATTACGAGATGAGCGTAAATGCACTACTTAACCTTTGCGACTTATTATTATTTGAATTACGTGCGACAAATGAACTAGAAATTCTAAGTGAATTACAAACTTATATTTCTCGAGTACTGGATATTGCTTTGAATTCTCGTTCTTATTCCTTATTAGCTGAAACTTATTTATTACAAGCAAGGTTAGCGTTAATAATGTCAGATATGGATAAGGCTCGAAAACTATTTTCCAAATCACAAAAATTAGCCCAAAAATGCGATCTTAATCTTTTAGCTATGAGAATCTCAAGTGAACACGATCAATTACTTACGCAACTAGAAATTTGGGAAAACTTAAAAAAGTCAAAGGCACCTATAGAAAAACGTGTGGAATTAGCTCATTTAAACGATCAAATTCTAAATATGCTTAAAAAGCGTACAATAGAGCCTGCGAAGTTGGAAGTTGAAATACCAGTGTTATTTGCTATTCTGACAAAAGAAGGAAAAGTAGTGCTATCCACTCCCTTTACTTCGGAGATGGCTATTGATGAAACACGGTTTGGTGAATTTCTTTCTTCTTGTAATGAATTTTGTGATCAAATTTTTTCCGAATCGTTTGATCGTGTGAAATTCGGGAGATACACCATTCTCATCACAACAGTAGATCCATTTTGTGTTTATTATATGTTCCAAGGTCATTCATATAGCGCTCAACAGAAATTAACCCATTTATGTGAAGCTCTAAGTAAAGATCCTCCTATCATAAAAATCCTTGAAAATTATCTTCACGAGAATAAGACTGTAGTAATAAATGAACATCCCACTCT
Source organism: Candidatus Hermodarchaeota archaeon (assembly GCA_048885705.1). Lineage (GTDB taxonomy): Archaea > Asgardarchaeota > Lokiarchaeia > Sigyniarchaeales > SOKP01 > Loki-b32. The sequence goes on from JBHLLJ010000160.1 coordinate 4,763, forward strand.
GGAAAAATTAATAATTGAGTGTTTTCTGTCTGATCCGCAAAAATTTCAAATGCCATTTAAAGCTTATGAGGGGGATGAATCGTTTGTTTTTGTAAGTTATTCACATACGGATAAACTTCAAGTATACCCAATAATCGATTATCTGAACAAAAAAAGTATAAATATCTGGTATGATGAAGGTATTCCTATAAGTGAGAATTGGAAGAGAGCAATTGTAGAAAATTTAGACAAATGTACCGCATTTTTAGTATTTATAACTCCTCATATAATTGATTCGGAGTATGTACGGAAGGAAATAAGCTATGCTTTAAAAAGGCATAAACCCTTTTTTACGATCTATTTAAGAGAAACAGATTTACCGCATGAGTTGATTTTCGATATGGACGAAATTCAAGCAATGAAAAAATATCTTATGCCTGAAACTGAATTTTATGCTAAATTAAGAGAAATGTTGGTTCCTGTGCTTCAAGGATGAAAAATTTGAATTCTAACCACTGAATTAGATTACATACAAAAAAAGAAAAAGGATTAAATAAAATTAATCTGAGATTTTTGAAGTATTTTCTTCTAAAGCTTTTATTTGTTTTAATCGTGAATCTTTTCTTCGAGTTGAGACCATTATTTGAAAATCCAAATCTTTTTTGAATATATCTGCACTTCTAACTATCTCCCTAATGATTTTTTCTAACGTATCATCTTCTTTGATATCTGTTCCATTAAAGATAGGTATTTCTGAATGTTTGTCAATTAAATGTACGATCAAATCCCCAGGTAAAACGTCTGTTCTATCATTAATTGCTAAATTAATCATTTCTTCAAGTTTCTTATAAATATCCCTCTTACTAAACTGGCAATTAATACATTTAGAGCATCTATTCTTTAAAATCTTTAATACTAATAAACCAATGATAAATTTGAAATTTCTTATTAAAAGTTCTTTATCTTTATCACCATAATCATTGATATATTGTTGAACAAATTTTTCAGCCTCAAAATACAAACTGGAAAATCTGGTTGCCCTATTAAAGTAGGCGGGAACAATACAAAAGATTCTTGAAAACCAAAAAGGACTAATATCAACTGGAGGGTCTTCATAAAAGATATAATATGCGACTCTACCATCTCTTTCAGTATATAATGTAGCTTCTTTTTTCAGCATATTTAAATAGGTTGAAGTTGTTGAACGGGCAATTTCTTTAAAATATGTTTTATATTCCCTTTCTACTTCTCCTGTTGTAATCCTATTCTTTCCTTCTAAATAATATTTCAGGACGATTCCTAAAATACGATTTTCATGAAGGCGTCCTGTTTTAATTTGTTGTTCTTCTGCTTCATCTTCTCTGATATGATATAAATATGCGATTTCTGGGGCATACTCTTGAACAACTTTATCAATATATAAAATTTCAGATTCTCTTGTTTCCAGATCACTTAGCTTAGAACGCTTTATTAATACTTCTTCTATTTCTGATCTTTCAGACAATTAAACCACTTTTTTTTGACGTTTTGAATTTTTAATTACATTAGGCTAGATTTCTTTAGTGTAGGAGGCTATCCTACATGATCCGAAATATGGACCTAAAATTCTTTTTTTTACTATGATGATCTTCGTATATGCAAATATTCATATATAGATTCTTGATTCGGACTTCATATGAAGTTCATACTATATTATGAAGCAGATTGAAGTGAAAATTCCTTTGAAAAAACTAATCAAACAATGGACTTAATTATAGAAGTACACAAAGGAAATTAACCAATTAAAACCTAGATAAAAACTAAAAATGAGTTACAGCATCTCTAATATGATTACAATAAAAAAAAAAATTGAATTTTTATTAAACTACAATTTAACCTAGACCAATCATGCTTAGGGCATCTTTGGCTTCTAATACTGGGTATAGAGTATATTTATAGCCTGCTATGTCCATATATCCAGAGTATCTCTTAGTAATTGCTTTTAAACCTTCAAAGTATCTACTTTCATCTTCAATGTTATAAATTGAGAAAAAAACATAATCACCTGCCGCTGTGTTAAAAACATGCTCAGTTTTTACAAAATCAGGTAATTT
>JBHLLJ010000161.1:0-6826 GCA_048885705.1 Candidatus Hermodarchaeota archaeon
GATATCATGAGAGAACTCTCTCAGAATGTTCAAAGACCACAAGAGATATCGAATAAGTTTGATATACCTAAACAAAATCTTAATTATCATTTAAATGCATTGAAAAAAGGAGGATTAATCAAAACACACACCGAAGAAATAGAAGAACCTGAAATACCAACCCAAAGAGGCATAAGATTTGATGGAAGAAGTGAGACTGGAAAACTTCAAGTTTCCTATGGTGTCGAACTTACCAAAAATGGCAAAAAAATTGTTAATAAATTTATAGATCCTCTTTATGAGGAGGATAATACTAAAAATAATGAAAAGGAGGATGAATAAGTTTGAAAAATGAAAAAATAAACCTTGTAAGTTCTCTATTTAAAAATCCTTTAGGCTTTCTTGAATTAGGTACTCCTCAAGTTTATAAAAACATGACTGTTATCCCAATCATTATAAAAGAAAATATAATTATCGATTTTATCAGTATTAAAGAAGCAGAAGAATTAGAATTAATTGAGATTATTGAAACTGATACTGTGAGTCAATTGGAGATTATAAATAAAAGTGATAAGCAGATCTTAATCCCATTTGGAATGACCGTTCATGGTGGAAAACAAGACAGAACGATTTGGGAGCCAATACTAATTCCAATAGGAGGAAAAAAAGGTATTGTTAGTCAAAACCCTGGAACTATTAAACAAAATTACCACATTCCTGCTAAATGTGTAGAACAATCAAGATGGAATTATACTAAAGGTCGTGGATTTAAAACTTCAAATACTCGACTGCACCCTAATGTTGCTTATGAAGCAATCTCTGCTTCAGGACAAGGCGCGGTATGGAACGAAATTCAATCTCATAGGGCTGAAATGAATTATGCTTTATCGATTGCCCCCTCTCAGAGCTACCTCGAAATAACTAAAGAATCTGAGAAAGAAACTGAAGATTTCATGAAACGCTTTAGAAAGGTAGAGAATCAATGTGGAATTGCAGTATTTGTTAATGGTGAATTTATAGGAATTGAGTTTTATGCAAATCCTGAGGTTTGGAATTCAATGAATGACGACATTCTTAAAGCTTTTTCCATTGAAGCATTAAGATTCAAAGATAGACCACATCTTAAAGTAAATGATTACCATAAAGTGTTTATAGAAATATTAGGAAAAATAAAATTTAATTTCTCTTCTAGAGAAGGAGTTGCTCTTGGAAATATAGTTGAATTTAATTCGGATGATAATAAATGGCGAGGAATTACTTTAGTCTACGAAAAAGCCTTAGTACAATTCTATTTAGTTTCAAAAAGAGGCGGATATCAAAAACAACCATATTCGAATATACAATTTCAAACAGCTATTAATCAAAGATACCAAATCTAATTACTATTTTTAACTACTTTTTTTTTAAACTAATTATATTTAATTCTTTTTTTGAATTTCAGAAATCATTGGATTATACACATTTAAACACCTATATAACAAGTCATATTGTCAATTTTCCATAATTTCAATAGTAAAATTCAATGGAGACCCAAATGGTTTTACTAAAATTACAGATTTATAGGAATATCACCTTCAAATTATTTCAATTTCACCTCTTTGTATACACCCCTCTAATAAGATTAACTTAAATGCTAATGGGAGTTTTCTACTAAACAAAGCATCATATATTATGAAAAATTAAAATGTAAAATCTAGTTTACTTTCCGATCTATTAAATGAAAATGAATTCAGACCATAGTTTGTAGTAACTCTTTTTAATCTAATAGAGAAAAAAGTCTTCCTATCTAAACTTTAATTGGAATCTTTAATCTTTCTTTCATTCCTCTAAATTTTCGTTATAGCATCACAGAATCTATAATTTTGAAAAGGTTAAATAATTTTGAATTTATTAATATAATTGCGGGATAGAATATAAGAACAAATTAATACAAATGTTTTTAAAAACATCCTTTAATTCAGTAATAAGAATACAAGGTTTTAGGATCTAAATGGTATATTTTCAGATTAGTCCTGTTGGATTTGATTGTGGAACGGATAAAAATAATTGCGAAAAATATCCAGATTTCTGCAGAGAATGTGTTAAAGCTCAACTTGAAAAATTTGGTTTAGACCTTGATCATAACTTGAAATTCACTATTATTGATTCTGAAGAAAAACGCATTCAGATGTTCCAAGATCTAATATGGCAGAAATTTTTAGATGTTCTAAACATAAAACACATATTATTAATGGCTAAAGAATCCGGATTAGAAATAGTTGATTATCCAATTTCGGGAGCAGGAATAAACACTGAAATATTAACTGGATTTATCCAAGCAAATATTACATTTTCAGAATCAAGCGGTACTTCAAATGGAAATTCAAATGTTGGAAATGGCTATAAATTTTATGAATTCCAATATGAGACATTTAATATTTTACTTAAAAATGGTCAATTTATTCGAATCTGTTTAGTATTAGATCATAAGGCTTCTGAAAGCTTGAAAACTCTTGTAAATGAATTTTTGAGCGAATTTGAAAGTAAATATTTTGATAAAATATCAGAGCATATAAGAAAAGGGATGATGCATTTTGAACACACTCTCGATTTTATAATCGATACATTTAATGTAAAATTAGTTTTTCCAATGATTCTAACACACACACTATTACCAAATGAATTAGATTTAATTCAAAAAAATCCTATTCAAAAAGCAATAATAGATTTCGCCAAAGCTTTATTAGATTCAAAAGCATTCTTTTTCATTATCAACTTAATCGATGAAGTTCAAAAAATAGTTCAAATCGATGCATATAAGATTCTTTATGAAGTGTACCAACTGATTGAAAAGAAAATAATTATTCCTACTACCATTGAAACCGCTGAAGATAAAATTAGTAATTTTCAAGAATCACGAGCAGTAAGATTAGCTAATAATGAATTGATCTCCTCGATAATTACAAATAATGATGCTATTAAAGAATTGAAAAAGAAAGCAAAGCATATGAGTGAAGAAGAAGTTCAATCTTCAATATATTCTTTCATTAGAAAGGCTGAAACAGCCGAAAAAGGATTAGCATATAGAGAAGCGCAAAAAGAGTACGAATTGGCCCTTTATTTAGCATCTGGTTTTGATTATAAAGAGGAAATAGGAAGAATATCATTTATGATTTTGGAACTCGATAAAAAGATCAAGGAATTAGATTTGGAGTATGCCTTAAAAATGGGAGAGAAAGCTGAAAAAAGGAAGGATTACATCAAAGCTATTAATTATTATCAACAAGGATTAAAAATTTTGGATGATGTCCAAGATCTTAATGGAAATGAATCTCGTGTTAAAAAGCTTAAAAAGAAAATTGTAAATCTTCAAAAGAATTTATAACGTTAAAAAGCAAAACTATTATTTTAATTTGAATCCTCCATTAAATGCTTTTAAGTTCATTTCTAATGTATTTCCTGAGAAAGTAGATGCTAAAGACTGCTCAATATCCTTCTTATTTAATGGTAAAAATCTTAAAATGTATCCAAGTAGCACAATATTCATAGTTTTTATATTTCCCGTTTGTTTTTTAGCAATATCTGACGGTGGGATAATATAAATATGATCTGAAATTTCAAAAACAGAATCCAATACATATTTTAAAGAGGGATATTCTATACCTCGAATTTGTTTTTCATATGAGGATATTATGATTTTTGTAGTTTTATCTGGTTTAGCATATTTCAACATGTCTAAAATGCTACTCTCTTCCATAGTAATTATCATATCTGCTGTTCCAATCATTGGTATTGGAGCACTTTTTTTAGCTCCAAAGCGAAGGAAGCATACTACTTTGCCACCTCTTTGACTAAGGCCATGAGTCTCAGAAGTAACTACTTCATACCCTTTAGCCATCAATGCATTACCCAAAATCTGTATTAATCTTATTGATCCTTGTCCACCTAAGCCACTAATGACTATTGTATAAGTATCCAAGCTCATTCTAACTCTTCCCTCTTAATCGCATGGTTTGGACAAATCTCTTCACATATACCGCAACCTAAGCAAACATTTGAATCAATAAATGCCCAATTTTCCTTTTCATCAATAGCAGGGCATAAAAACTGCGAATAACATATACCACAATTATTGCATGATTCGCTGTTAACATATCTAACTACTAAAACTTCTCTTTTAATAGCCTTTTGAATGCATTCATCTTTTATAACAATTACATGCAGATTTCTATTTTTTATTACATCTAAACCCGTTTGATACATTAATTCTTTTAATTGAGTAAAATAATCCTCATCATTTTTTTCATAATGCTTTATCACATTGACCTGAGCACCGGTACCCTCCAATAAGTCTTCCAGAATTATACCTTTCTTATAAGATCCCTCTTCATAATAACGAGTATCACTCCCTGGATGTGGTTGTTGTCCTGTCATCCCGATCCATCCATTATCTAATATTAATACCAAAATTGGGGCTTTATTATAAATTCCATTTAAAAGTGCAGGAATTCCCGAATGAAAAAAAGTACCATCTCCGATAATTGCGATATTAAGACTCTCACTTGTGTGAGCAACTCCTTGAGCTAAAGCTATACTTGAACCCATACAGTATTTTACATTAGCAAAATCAAAAGGGGGAAGCACAAGTAAAGTATAGCATCCAATATCTTGGTAAAAGTATACATTTTTCCCTGTTTCTGATTTAATTTTTTTAACAGCTCTTTTTAATGCATAACCAGTGGTTCTATGGGGACATCCTGCACATAAAGTAGGATTTCTCGTCAATATATTATATTTTTTCTCATCCAATTGCTCCAAATCTATTTTAGGTTTTATTTTAGTAATTCTTATCAACGCTAAAGCAACTTTAGTAGGATTTAATTCTCCAACAAAAGATAAAAGAGAATTTGCTTCTGAATAAGAAAAGGGATCTTTACCATAAATTTTCACATTAAGACCATGCTTTTGTGCTATAGCAAGAATATGGGTTTCTAGATACGCATCATTCTCTTCCACGATAAGTATTTCCTTATAATCTTTTAGGAATTTAACAATCAATTTTTCTGGGAGTGGATTTATGACTCCAATTTTAAGAATAGGCGCTTCTAATTCTATAAAGTTTAAAGCTTCTTGGATATAACTATATGAAACCCCACTTGTTATAATTCCTAAATTATATTCATTTTTAACATTCTCATTCTCAATTCTATTCAATGTGCTTTTTTCTGAATATTCTAAAGCTTGATTCATCCTATTATATACATGATTTTTCTTCATTTCTAAAAAATAAATTCTTAATGCAACATTAACTTCCTTAGATAAATCAAATTCACTTTGCATTTCTGATTGTTTTATTTTTCCAATATGTACATTGCTTCTGGAATGCGAAACCATAGTAACGCTCCTTAGAATTACTGGTAATTTTAATTTTTTTGATAATTTAAAGGCTTCTTTTGTAAATTCTAAACATTCCTGAGGATCGCTCGGTTCTAATGCAGGATTTTTGAAAATCTTTAAATAGTATCGAGTGTCCATTTCCACAGCACTTGAATGCTGTTGTGGATCATCAGCAACCAATATAACCATTGCTGAATTTTCATTACTGGGGCGTGTAGTTGCAAGTGCAAATAAAGGATCTGAGGCAACATTTAACCCCACATTTTTCATACCAACCATTACAGTAGCGCCTCTAGCATAAGCAGCACCAGCAACTTCTATTGCCACTTTTTCGTTTATACTACTTTCTACCCAACTCATTCCTACTTTTCTATAAATTTCCATAAAAATTTCTCCAACTTCAGAACTCGGGGTTCCTGGATAATAAGTATAAACATCAATGCCACTTTCTAAAGCACCACGAACAATTGCTTCGTTTCCAAGTAAAAATTTACTTTCTCCGATTTGCCCATTGCAAATTTTATCATAAATATCTTCCATATGCACTTAAATTCATCATTACAAATAGATATTAATTATTATTAATTCCGAAAAATGTGGATATAGTCATTTTTTTCACAACTTATGTTTTATTATTTGTTGGAGAATTAGGGGATAAAACTCAATTAATTGTGTTTAATCTAGCATTAGAGTACAAAAAATTTTATAAAGTAGGAATTGGGGTTACAGCCGGTTTTGCCATTTTAGTTATGATTGGTGTTTTTTTTGGAACTATTATTACTAGATTCATTCCAATATTCATAATTTCAATCGCTTCTGGAATATTGTTTATTATAATAGGTTTATTGGAAGCACGTAACCTTAAGAAACTATATTTGGAACGAAAAAAAAGCAACACTGATCTAGCAGGACAAAATCAAGAAAATAGAGAAACAGAGAATAACATAAATTTATCAAAGAAATTAACTAAAATAAAAAATAATCCATATCTAACTGGATTTTTATATATTTTTATAATGGAGCTAGGAGATAAAACACAGCTTTTAACTATTGGTCTTGCTTCAAGATATGGATTGCCATTAGAAGTTTATTTAGGATCTTTTTTAGCATTAATATCTGTAGCATGGATAGGAATACTATTTGGAGCATTTATTGCACAAAAAATACCAAAATTTTATCTAAAGTTAATCTCCACATCTATATTTATTTTTGTTGGAATATTTATCTTAATAACATCTATTTAATAGATTTTAGATGATCAATTTATGAAACCATTAGTTGTTTTCTATTCAAGAACAGGTACGACTAAAAAAATAGCTGAATTAATTTCTAAAAGTATCAATTGCGAATTAGAGGAAATTATAGACACAAAAAAAAGAACTGGTTTTATCATTGGTTTTCTCAAGAGTGGATATGCTGCTATGAAAGAGAAACTAACTATTATAGAAAAGATTCAAAAAAACCCAGAATT
>JBHLLJ010000162.1:0-6667 GCA_048885705.1 Candidatus Hermodarchaeota archaeon
GGTCCATAAAATACATCCATCAAACCATTATTTTTCTTTATTGTTCCAACTATAAACGCAATAATCAGATATCCTAATAAAAATAATGCAGAATACCCCATAATAACCAATATATCTAAAATTGTCATTTATTTATTAACTCTTTAAATTAAAATTAATTCAAATTATTGAATACTAATAATTGATTGATCTTTTTTATTATTTCATCTTATCAAAATAAAAATTAGTAATCCAAATCTGGATTTTTCTTTAAAAGTATTGGAATATTATTAATATTAAAAACTTCCGACAATATATCGACGAAAATTATAGATAAATTTATCAAACAAAACCAAAAAGAATATATTTACAAATTTGTGTATATTCCATAGATTTATTATCCAATAAATAAAGAAAAATTAAAGAGATCAATCAATAGCTTAATAGAAATTAATCATTAATTTTAAATTAAAAGAAATCATAAGTTTATAGGACGGTTAAGGCATTAAAAATTCGTTGATATATAAATTAGCCGATAAAATTACAAGAATAATAATTTACATAAGTGTTGATGAACAAAATGCCCAATAATTCCTTCTCGTTAATAGATTTGTATCCAAAATATGTTATCAATTCAAAGGGAGAAAAGAAGAAATTTGATGAAAATAGCATAGCAAAAGTTTTAAATAAAGAAACTGGACTTGATATGCATATTGCGGAAAAAGTAGCTGAAGATACTATTAGAAAGATAATTGGACTTGGAGTAAAAGAAATTACTACCAATTACATAAGAGAATTAGTATGTGTTGAATTAACCCAAAGAGGTATGAATAAATACAGAAATCTTTTTGCTCGTGCGATTAATTTAGAAAATATTTCATTCAAACTCGATGAAGAATTCTTAAATAATTACAAGAATAAACAACCTGAATGGGGCCCCCTCGGTTATATAACTTATAAGCGAACTTATGCTAGAATTATCGAAAAGGAAAATAGAAAAGAAGAATTTTGGGAAACTATAAGAAGAGTTGTTGAGGGCTGTTATTCAATTCAAAAAGAGCATTGTATTAAATTAAGTTTACCCTGGGATGATGAAAAAGCTCAAAAATCTGCCCGGATAATGTTTGAAAAGATATGGAATTTTAAATTTATACCACCAGGGCGAGGTTTATGGATGATGGGAACAGAGTTTATTGCTCGCCATGGATCCATGTCTTTAAATAACTGTGGGTTTGCTTCTACTGAAGATATTGACTTAAAATACTCTAAAGCATTCGAATTCGTAATGGATGCCTTAATGCTTGGAGTAGGAGTAGGTTTTGACACAAAAGGCGCTGGTAAGATAACTATTAAAAAACCTAAGGAAGATAATTTCGATTTCCAAATCCCTGATAGCAGAGAAGGGTGGGTAGAATCTCTCAAATTAATCTTAGAAGCATATTTTATGGGAAAACAAGTCCCAATTTTTGATTTTAGTCTAATTAGGCCTGCTGGAGTGCCTATAAGAGGATTTGGAGGAGTTGCTAGTGGACCAGGACCTTTAAAAGAAATGCTAGAAGAAATAAAGAATATATTACAGTCAAGGATAGGGCAAAAAATAACATCAGTTGACATAGTAGATATTATGAATCATATAGGAAAATGTGTTGTTGCGGGGAATGTTCGCAGAAGTGCTGAAATTGCATTAGGTGACCCTACTGATATGGATTTTGTATTATGTAAACAGGATGAGAAAGCATTGTATTCTCATAGATGGGCAAGTAATAATTCTGTTTTTGCTGTTAAGGGCTTAGATTATTCATTTATAGCAAATCAAATCGCTGTTAATGGGGAACCCGGAGTGTTTTGGCTTGAGAATGCGAGAAATTATGGAAGGATGGGCGATCCCCCAAATTTCAAGGATAATAAAGCAGCAGGAGTTAATCCATGTGGAGAACAAACTTTAGAATCTTTTGAATTATGTTGTCTTGTTGAGACATTTCCTTCTAGACATGAAACATATGAAGAATATCAAGATACTTTAAAATATGCCTATCTTTATTCCAAGTCAGTTACCATTGTTAATACTCATTGGCAAGAGACTAATGCAGTAATGCTAAAGAATCGTCGAATGGGCATATCACAGACTGGAATCATTGAAGCGTTTGTAAGACATGGAAGGAGAAGAATGTTAGAATGGTGTAGTAGAGCCTATAATTACTTACAAGAATTGGATGAGCAATATTCTGGATGGCTTTGCATTCCACGTTCAATTAAAATAACGACGGTAAAACCAAGTGGAACTGTAAGTCTTTTACCAGGAGTGCCTCCAGGAATTCATTATCCACATTCAGAATATTATATAAGAAGAATCCGTCTTTCTAAGAATTCTGATCTGATTGAACCTATTAGAAATGCCGGATATAAAATTGAGGATGATTTATATTCACCTAATACAGTAGTAGCTGAATTTCCGATCCATGAAAAGTATTTCGATCGATCAAAGAATGAAGTGTCGATCTGGGAACAAGCTGAAAATGCGGCTGCCTACCAAAAGTATTGGTCAGACAATCAAGTATCAATAACAATCACATTTAAGCAAGAAGAAGCAGATCATATTAAACACGTTCTTGAATGTTATGAAGATAAATTAAAAAGCGTAAGCTTTTTGCCTATAAAAGAACACGGGTATAAACAAGCTCCTTATGAACAAATAACTAAAGAGCAATATGCGGAAATGATTTCGAAATTGAATTTATTTAATTTAGATGAGACAAGGGACAGAGCAATAGGAGAGAAGTTTTGCGATTCTGATAGATGTGAAGTAAGATTTTAATTTGAATTATTATTTAAGAACAAATTCTCTATCATTTTCAAATAGTCTTGCCGTATCCAATCTATCTAGAAAAGCGTTTTTAAGACTGATATGCTATAAGAATAATCCAGCAATTAACAGAAAGATAAAAATTGAGGGATAAAAACTTGCTCAAGGGGCTGTATACATCATTTCTCTAGAATTATTGATTTGAAGACCCAATTGGCGGGTATAAATTCTAAGACAGAATCTTAAAAATCTGAATACCTCATAAATTACTATTGCAAATCCCATTCCAAAGGGGACATAAATTTTTAATTTTTTAAATGAAATAGAGTGAGTATACATCCAAAAATAAACAGAATTTAAGTGTTTTCTCTATTTTTGTATGTATTTAATATTAATCAAATCACTTCTAGATTGATTAATATACCAATCAGATATTAGATTGAGGTTTATTTTTAATTGAAAAAATTGAGTTTCATTGGAAATTACTTCTTTCAATATTTCTCCATTAGGATCAATAATCATTGTTGGACATTCTTGATTTCTTGCAGCTGTATTTACACTAACAACAAATCTTTGATTCTCTGTAGCTCGACTTATTAATTGACTTTTCCATACAGATTGAATTGAAGCATCCCCTTTTGCATTATTCATATGGAGAAATATCTGGGCATTTTTCAAAGCTAACCAGCGCCACTGTTCAGGATATTTTAAATCCCTACAGAGCTGGACGCCAACATTAACTACTTGCTTATTGAATTCCAACATGAATGGTTTTAATTTAGAACCGAAAGTAAAAACTCCTCTCTCATGGGTAGCTAGATTAACTTTGTTATAGCGATTGATTTTTCCTTCTGGTGTAAATCCTAATGCTGCATTATACCATTTTCTATTTTCAAATAAACATGAGCCTATCCAGAGATGAATTTTTCTTTTTATGGCTTGTTTTCTTAAAATTTCTAATGCTTTATTAACTTCCATCATATTAAGTTTATCCAAAAAAGAAAGATTAGTATCATATCCAGAGATACATCCCTCGGGGAAAACGACAAGATCATATTCTTTAGTGTTTCTTAAAATTCCTAAAATTATATCAAGATTATGTTGAACTGTAAAAGAAACTGGAAATTGAGCCACTAATAGAGTTATTTGCATAGATTAAGAATAATTTTGTTTTACTCAAAAGTTTTTTTAGCTAAGAAAAAAAGAATGGGAATATTATATATAAAATCTAATCTTTTTGAGAATTATTCAGATTTTACTAATCACTCAGCATAAGTGAATCACATAGAATATGACGCTTCCAAGACTGAAAAGTATTGATATATTCCGTGGATTATGTATGTCTTGGATGATTCTTGCCCACTTATCAGGATGGTGGATAAGACAAGAAGATTTTTGGATAGCTATCCGTATTAATGTGATCTTGGATCCAATTGGTGCTTCTGGCTTTTTATTTATAGCAGGAGTAAGTATAATGCTTTCTCATAGAAAAAAGCTTAATAGGACCAAAGATTCACATCAATATTCCAGAAGAATGATTAGAAACGAGTATCTTCTTCGAGCGTTCTTTATCTTTATAATTGCATTAATTTATAATCTTAGTATTGCTATTACTCTCAATGATTATACTTGGGTATGGTCATGGTTTATTTTGTTAACAATTTCTATTTCTTTTATTATAGCTTGGCCATTATTAAGAACCTCCAAACTATTAAGATTAATTATTGCTGTTGTTATATGGATTGCAAATGGTTTTATTTTCAATAGTTTGAAAATATTTAAAGGAGAATTCAATATTTTGGGCATTTTATTTTACATTTTATATAATGGTGATTTCCTAGATCACATCCTACCATTTTTTCCTTTTTTTTTAATTGGTACAGTAGTGGGGGATATAATTTATGAAATTTTTAATAGGACTAATCTTGAAAACAGAAAAAGAGTCTTTATAAGAAATCTATTTGTTCCTTCTATTATAATTGGCACGGGACTAATAATAACTAATATATTTTTTTCAGGATTCTTAATAAGAGGGAGTTTACCTTGGCTGTTTTATACCATTGGAATTGATTTAGTTTTGTTTTCAGTTTTATTAACATTTGAGATTTTTGGATATATGGAAAAAGAGAAGAGTTATAGATTTCTATTTTACTATTCTTTTTATTCACTTACTATTTATTTAGGGCATAATATACTCTATTTTCTGTTTTTAAATCAATTAAATCTGTATATTATCTGGTTCTTCATTGCAGGAGCATTTATTGGTCTTGGATTATTATTGAAGGTTATTTATAAAAAGTGGGGTGAAAAAACTTCTCTTAAATATCATGTAAGTAGATTAAGTATTATTTTAGCAAGTAGAATTGAAAATAAAAGAGTAATTAGAAAAAACCTTAAATTAAATACTTAATCATGGTCTGTTATTCAATAATATTAACCAAATATTAGCATTGCGAATAATGGGGCTAAAGTACCAATAAATAGCAGAAATGAAAACAATATAATTCTAAAAATACTTATCAATTTAGGATTTTTTAAATTTTCAAGAAATATTAATGTCAAAAACCCGAAAAATATCAAATGGGCTGTTTGAAAAGCCATTACTATAACTCTGAGAAATTTGATGATTTCTAAAGTAGTTTCAATCCCACGAGGGAGTGTTAAATTAAATACAAAATTCCAGAAATATTCAGGAAAAATGATATAGGGAAGGCAAATAATTAGTGTGGGAATTACAAAATAAATTATATCCTTTAACTTTATTTTTTTAACTATTAGTAAGACTATTGGAAACAATATGGGTGATAATTTGTAAAGAGTAAGAGCAAATAATATACCTGAAATCCATTTTTTCTCCTTTTTTAATTCTATATATGATACGAAAAGGAGCAATCCAACAAGCCAATTTGAATTATTTAGATATGCATCGGCAAAATATCCTAGTGTACATAAAATAAGAAACATTATTATATTCTTTTTATTATTTGAAATTCTATTTATATTTTTGAATATATATATAACAGCAATAAGTCTCGCAATATCCCAGATATATACACCTATTTCAATCGGAATTATCGAAAATGGGAAAAAAATGAAATACCAGAAGTAAAGGTAAAATGATCCATAATGCGTTGGGGTAGTACTATGGAATTCAATTACGCCTAATCTATTTAAAGAAAAAAATATTCTATAATCGACATCTCTTAAAAACGCTATATCATTGTCAGAAAATATTGGTAAGTAAAATATAATTCTTAAAATGGTGAGGATACCAGTTATTATAATGATAATATTGATAAAAATGGTTTGAATTGAAATTTCTCTATTGGTGAACATGAAAAATTATAGTCTTTTTGAAATATTTGATTTTTAGCATTTAAAAAATTTTGCAAAATTCTATTTATGTTTTAAATTAAGAGATCTCTTAAGGTAAAAATTATAAATTATCCAAATGAAAATAAATTTAACAATAAAATATTTTAAATACTAAATTATAGATGTGATTTAAATGTCTGAAGAAGATCCTGTTGAAGAGATTGAAAAAACTGCAGAAAAAGCAGCAAAAAAACCAAGAGAAAAAGCAAGAGCAACTCCATCAAAGAAAAAAGTTAAAAAACCATCAAAAAAAGAAGTAGCTGCTCCTGAAGGCACTCCAAAACCTAGTAAAGCAGTTTATAAAGATTTGAAAGTAAATTTTTGGCGAACTCGATTACATGATGAGGAATTAGGAGTACATCAACAACTTAAATATCAGGCAAAAACTCGTTGGTTTAGCAAGAATTTCGATATTGAAGGAGTTGTAGAAGAAGATGGGGAAAAGAAATACATTATTGCATTTAGTAAAGATGAGTGGGAAGAAAAACCTCTTGAAGAAAAAAGGTTAAC
>JBHLLJ010000163.1:0-6639 GCA_048885705.1 Candidatus Hermodarchaeota archaeon
ACATCTTTTACAACAGGGATGGATATTGATGAGATTGATGGGAGTGATCATGAAGCCGTAAAAGATTATGAAAAAACTGCAGCATCCATTCAAGAATTATTTTACTATGGAAAACCAGTTATCTGTGCGATCAACGGTAAAGCAATGGGTGATGGAGTAGCATATGCATTGTGCTCCGATTATCGAATAGCGGTTAAAAATTCTTTTTTTATGATGCCTGAAATAAATTTAGGAGTCTTTCCAGGTACGGGTATCATTGTGGCAATGACAAGAGTCATTGGAATCCCTTGGACAAAAAAGATACTTATGTTTGCTGAAAAAATAAGTGCTGAAAAAGCTTTAGAAATTGGATTAATTGATCAAATAGTAAGAAATCATGAGGAATTGATGAAAGTGGCTTTAGATAGAGCAAAATTTCTATTCACCAAAAATCAAACCGTATTAAATGCAATTAAATTATGCAGTAATCACCTATCGGATAAGTCTTACGGCGATGCATATGAATTAGAAAAAATCGGCTCAGCTTGGTATGAGTTTGAAGATAAAAATAAATATATGGAGGATTTCAGGAAAAAATTTTATTAAAAAGTTGATCTAGATAATAATCTTGATATTAACATAATAGCTACGGGGCGTAATCCCGGAGAATTTTCTTGGTTTGAATATATCTCATCAAAAAGATTTCTGTTTCTCCATTGGGTATCAAATTTCTTACTTTAGTAGAATTTATTATTTTAATTTTCAATAAATTCTTTAATTAATAAATCCACAAATGATAATTCAAATTACGTAACATTAAAATCTAAACTTAGTTTATTCAACTTAGTTATCTATCGAAAATTAACCCTAGATAATCTGCAATTTAGGAAAACAAAAGAATCTAATAAAAAAAATAGAAATAGTTAATATTACCAGCGATAAAGTGATAAATTTGGCTAAAAAAGAAGATGATTCAAAAGTTTTTATTGGCAGAAAGAAATCAATGGCCTATGTGATGGCAGCTATGGTGGTTTTAAATGATAAACCGGTCAGACTATTAGCTCGAGGTCGGTCTATTTCTCGAGCTGTTGATGTAGCTGAAATTTTGATAAATAAGTTTGTATCAGGAAGCCACTATGGCGAAATTCAAATTGGCACTGAAACGATTACAAATAAAGATGGAACTGATAGCAACGTCTCGTCTATCGAGATTGAAATCCTTCCGCCAAAAAAGAAATAAAGAAATTACTAATAATTATCAGGAGAAAATCAGGAGACTTTCTCGTTTCTTTTTTTTATTTTATATTTTGAAAAACTGATTATTTTGGTATAAATTTATAATGGTTCTCATCAATGACAGGATGATAACCAATTTTTTGATATATACTATTTGAGATTGGATTGTTTAAATCCGTAAAAAGGAAACAGTAATCATTTCCTTCTTCTAAGAGGAGTTTACTTAATTTCGCAACACATTCAGTTGCATATCCTCTCCTTCTTAATGAAGGCGGAGTGTATACAAGACTAATGGCATTTCCATTAGGGCTTTTACCTGCTTTCCTCGCCATGGAAACGGGTTTATCATTATCAAATAATAAAAAGATTTGGCTATTATCATTTTCAAGTTCAGCCTTGAAATTTTTAATGTTTCGATTCATTTCCTCTTCAGTGACTTCAGTTAAAGCTTCTTTTATCATCTCTCTTGCCCAATTAAG
Source organism: Candidatus Hermodarchaeota archaeon (assembly GCA_048885705.1). Taxonomy (GTDB): domain Archaea; phylum Asgardarchaeota; class Lokiarchaeia; order Sigyniarchaeales; family SOKP01; genus Loki-b32. The sequence continues at coordinate 1,695 of JBHLLJ010000163.1, forward strand.
AACAATTGATTCATATTGCTTTGATGCGGCAGAAAATTGTCTTTTTCCTAATGTTTCTTTAGAGACTTTTTCTAATTTGAAAACTCTTTCTTTTCTCAACAGTTGATATTCTAAACTATTTTTTTCACACCATAATTTAGTAAATTTATCTGCTGCTTCTTTAAAGCTTAAAACTCCGGGTAATTTATCATTTCGTTTTAATAAGCTCTCTACTAATATTTCAATAATATCTAAATCATCTGTATATGAAATAAGGAGATCATGTGGTGGAGTTCTTAAAGCAATTAATTTAATCTCATCATCGCGAGTTATCGTTAAAAATATTGGAGGTTCTTTCCCATACCTATGGATATTTTGTTTAAGAGCATTTAAAATAGCTAAAATAAGCCCATTTTCAACCTCGTTTTTAAGTAAAAACGGTGAGACTAAAGCATAAAATTTATTAACATCTTCATGAAATTGCACTTTCAAATCCATAAAAAAAGTAGCACAATTCAAATATTTAATAATAACCTAATTTATTGAATTCAATTATAAACTTAGCAAACATATAAATAGCCAATCTCAAAAATAGAATAGATGATTACTAAAAAATTTATCTTAGTAATTTTCACTATTTTTTCTATGAGTTGTACAAATCTTAATATACTAAATAGTTCAAATCAATTAGCGGATATTAAATCTGATGGCCTTAACAATTCTGCAATTGAAAGTAATATTGATTATTTAATTATTACATCTGAGGATTTTATGCATACTCTTGAACCCTTAGCTAGATGGAAAACACAGAAAGGTGTAGTATCTAAAATTGAAATTATAAGTGATATAAACCAACAATATTCTGGAGGGAATCTCCCTGAAAAAATTAAGAATTGTATCATAAGTTATTACAATAATAACAATACTCAATGGGTTCTTTTAGCTGGAGATATAAATCACGTTCCAGCCAAATATGTTGTATGTGATGAAGGTTATCCTTACGATGGTGATGTAGTTTGTTGTGATTCTTATTATGGAGATATAGACAATGATTGGTCTCAGGATGATATCGATTTTGAAGCAGAGGTATATATAGGAAGATTAACAGCAAATACCAAAACTGAAATGAGTAGATTAGTCCAAAACATTTTGAATTATGAAAAAAATCCTCCAATAGGAGGGTGGATGACACATGCATTATTTGCGGGTGATATTCTTCAATATGATAGCGATTGGAATTATGATAATATGATTGATTACGAAGAGTGTGATGGAAATCGATTCAATAATTATATAAACAACACTTTATTGCCTAATAATTGGTCTAGTTATTTTCTTGCTCAAAATCAAGGGATTAAAAGTACTGATTATTATATTGATGCTAAAATAGGATATGCTAATCTTAAAAATGCTATCAATCAGGGATGTAGTATTAGCAATATCATAGCTCATGGAAGGGAATATAGTATGAGTATTTCCGAATGGGTTACTGATTATGATGGGGATATGCTTTTTGATTATACAGCAAATCCATGGGAAGAAGGAGGCACTGAGATTGATGAAATGATCTGGAACACTTTATTTGAAACTACTATGACGGATCTAAAAGAAAAAGAAAAATTAGGAATATATTATTTCGGTAGTTGTTCTGTGGGGACTTTTGACTATACACAGGATTGTGTTGCTGAATATTTTTTAAAGAATGTAGCAATTGGATGTATAGCTGGAAGTTATGTAGTTTGGGGTGAAGATCAATGGTATGAGCGTATTCACGGGGGTTGGTTTACTGAAGGGCTAGGATATCGCTTTTGGGAACATCTTTTTCAATATAATCAACCAGGTAAAGCTCTAGCACTGGCTAAAGCAGATTATGCATCAGATAGAATTATTTCTCCTGAGCCATTCGAATATCCTGAATGGGGAAATAAAACTCTCAAACAATTTAATTTACTTGGTGATCCTGAGGTTCCAATTTGGCTCTCAATCCCTAAACAACTTAATGTAAGTATTGATAAACCATTCAACAACATTACAAATACAATGACTCTATTGATAACTGCGGATCAGAATACGGTTGAAGGAGTGCTTATTACTTATACTGAAAATAATAAAATTTTATGGAAAGGGGAAACAAATGAAAATGGAACAATAGAAGTGCCTTTCTCTCAACTAGAAATTGATGATTTAGTTTTTACTGCTAGTAAAAGCGGATTTCTTCCATTTCAAGCAAACTTACCACAAAATACGGATTTGGGTTCAATAGGAGGATATGATATTTTTGGAATTTCTTTTACTATCTTAAGCTTTATGTGTATTGCTTCAATTTACTATAAACATTCGCTTTCAAAGAAAAAGACTAAATAAAAATATATTATTTTAAATATTTTTCAACACTTCTCTGAAAATTTCCAATTTGTTCTAATGTTACTTCATTTTCTTTAACATTTTTTATTAAACTAATAAATTCTTTAATTAGTGGATGCTGAATTATCTCACATTTCTGATTTACTGTATTTACGTCTATAATTAACGCAGAATCCAATTTCACTCCCATCCCTAATACATCCTTTAAAACTAATTCATTATCATCAGTATATGATAATATTAAAATATCCTCTGCAATTTGAGAACCATCAGTTTTATTCATTATTTTAAATTCACACATATTTCAATCTCCAATCAATTCATAAAATTACCTTACTAATACGATTTATAAAAGTAATGTATTTATATTTAATTTTCATTCTTTTTGTCTAAAATCTAAAATATAATTGAATTTATCAGAATTTTGAGGGAAGATTATGCCAAAAATGGAAAAAGAAGAGATATGGTATATGTCTGCTTATGAAATGAGAGAAAAAATAAAAAATCAAGAAATTACCTCAGAAGAAGTTACCGAAATTCTCATTGAAAGAATAGAGAAAATCAATCCCATAATAAATGCATATTGTACAACTACTTTTGATTTAGCTAGAGATTTAGCTAAAAAAGCGGATCAAGCAGTTAAAAATGGAGAAAAATTGGGTTTATTGAATGGTATACCTATCTCGATTAAAGACGAAACAGAAACAAAAGGAATTAGAACCACTTTTGGTAGTAAATTGACGGAAAATAATATACCTGGAACTGATGAGACTATTATTAGAAGATTAAGAAATGCAGGAGTAGTGATATTAGGTAAAACTAACACTCCTGCTTTTGGATATAAAGGAGAAACTGATAATTTAATTTTTGGAGTAACAAAAAATCCTTGGAATTTAGAAAGAACTCCCGGAGGATCCAGTGGTGGAGCTGCTAGTGCAGTTGCTTCAGGTTTAAGTCCAATTGCGACTGGATCAGATGGAGGAGGATCTATAAGAATTCCTAGTTCATTTTGTGGGGTTTTTGGTTTTAAAGCTACCTTTGGACGAGTACCACAAAATCTTATGGAAACCTCAGGGTATCTTGGCACATTTGTCCATAAAGGTCCTATTGTGAGATATGTGAAAGACGCAGCATTAGTATTGGATATAATAGCTGGCCAAGATGATTCAGACAGATACTCTGTACCAAAACCTAATTATAGTTATTTAGAAAGAATGAATGAAACTCCAAAACAATTAAAAATAGGCTATTCACTTGATTTAGGAATTGCTGAAGAGCTTGGTAATGAAGTAGAGAATTCTGTCTTAAATGGAATTCAAAGATTTGAGGAATTTGGATGGTCTATAGATAAAAGCAGAATTAATTTGAAAAAAAGAAATCCTGAATCAACAATGACCATAATTTGGAGTTCTGGGTTCGGCTATAGCTTAGGCAGATTTTTGAAAGGATGGCAAAATAAAATGGACCCTGCTCTTGTTAAACTCATTAAATTGGGATTAAATTATTCTACAATACAAATAAAAAAAGCAGAACTATACAGAGAATTAATTTATACAGAGATCTGTAGAGCATTTAAAAAATTAGATATTTTAATAACTCCAACTATGCCATGTACCGCTTTTAACATTGGAAATTCAAGGGTTATTGATGATGAAACTAATATAACAAATATCACTATTAATGGAAAAAATATAACTGCCCTTGGATGGATAGCTTTTACTTATCCCTTTAACTTTAGTGGGCATCCCGCAGCATCAATCCCTTGTGGTTGGTCAAAGGAAGGAATGCCAATTGGAATGCAAATTGTCGGAAAAAGATTTGATGAGCTAACCATCCTCCAAGTATCAAGAATATTCGAAGATATTGCCCCTTGGCAAGATAAAAAGCCAAGTTTTAACTAATTTCCCATAACTCTTTAAAGCAAATAACCTACGAGATCCTTTAAATTCTCAATATTCATTTTGGCTGATTTTTTTGTTTGAACCATCTAATTCCGGTTAAACTTAATAAAAATAATTTTTTTAAATTGTCTTTAATAATTCTTATTATTAAACAATTTTAAAATTTACAGCTAAAAATAAAAACAGAGGAAATTGAGTGAAATGGCACGTCCATATCAAAAAGCAAACATTCCTGGTCCTGAGATGGGCACTTCTGTTTCAGACCCAACAGTGATGGCAAATTTACTTAAGACACCGAAGAAGAAAGTAATTATTATTGGTGCTGAATCTTTAAATTGGGAACTCGGTGAGAAAAAAGTAGCAGATTTTTTAATAGATATTGCAAACAAAATAGATTGTCATGTAGTCAGTACAGGGCATACATATAGCTATTTAAAAGATAAAATCACCAATGGAAAGCTGTATGATATGTCGTTGATTAACATTACAAACAGATTATGTGATAAAGATTGGTCAGGTTTAGACGGAGAAGGTCAATATTCAATGGCAATTTTCGGTGGTCATTTAGTATTTTATGTCTCACAAGCACTGTCTCGGATAAAAAACTTTACAAACTGGGTAAAGACAGTTGAATTGGATAAATATTCTCATCCTAATGCCAGATTTAGTTTACCAAATCTAAGCGATGAAGATTGGAAATT
>JBHLLJ010000164.1:0-6530 GCA_048885705.1 Candidatus Hermodarchaeota archaeon
TCGCAATTACAACTATTACACATTTTTTTTATCACTTCTTTTAAATTATATATTAATTTTTTATAAAACTTCTGATAATATTAATTATAATTTATCACTAAAATAATATTATCACTTTTCATATTTAAATTTTGCCGCTTTTCGACATTTTGTGTTTTGAAAACGATATTTTATGAAAAAATCGATCATGTGATGTTGATTATTCGATCCGCGTGATCAATTTTGATCAGTCATAGTGTAGAAAAGAATTTTTACCCGAAAATGATAATCAAAATTATCGGAAATGATCAAACTCACTTTTATGATCGATCGCAGTAACTCTGACTAAAAGAATTAAACAATTTTACGAGTTTTTGATCACTCTCGATCACTTAATCAAATTTTTATTCAGTGTTTTAAAAAACAGTCGGTAAAAAATTACTCACATGAAAAGAAATATACAAGACGGATAATTTAACGGTTGAAATTCAACTTAATAAGTGTGATTTTGATAATGTAAAACAAATATAAACGATTTGGTTATTGAAATTTTCTAAAAAATTTATTAAATCTCCATTATTTTCCTAACCATCTAAGTAGATGGATATTAAAACTTTTAGACATGTCTGTAATAAATTTTAAGTTTCGAAATGAGGTATTAAAACATAACGCTTCTTTAAGTTATTGCTATCAATGTAGTACTTGTAGTGGTGGGTGCCCTGTTGCTCTGATAACTCAAGGAAGTTATAATCCTAGAAAAATTATTGAAGAAGCAATTTTGGGATTGCAAGATAAGTTGGTGGAAAAGCAAGATCCTAATCCTTGGCTTTGTTCAACTTGTCAGACTTGTGTTGAGTTATGTCCTCAAAGAGTGGAAATAACAGAAATTTTTACATTAATAAAAAATAAATGTTTTGATACTGGTAATGTTCCTGAGGCGTTCCTTTCACAGGGGAGAGCTGTCTTAGAAAATGGAGTTGCACTCCCATATTCAAAAGCTATTATAACCAGACGGGAGAAATTAGGGCTTCCTTCGATAAAGACGGCTCCTATCGAAGAAATAAAGAAAATATTAAAAGAAACTAATTTTGAAAACAAAATCCCGAAAGAGGGGGCGTAAAGTATGTCATTCGATTTGTTTTTAGGCTGTGTAATTCCAGCTAGACTTCCATTTTTAGAAGCATCTTCAAGAAAGGTGTTTGAAAAACTTGGCATTAAACTTAACGATGTAGCAGGATTTTCATGTTGTCCTGACCCAACAGGGATAGAGCTTATTGACCATAAAACATGGTTAGCTTTGGGAGCAAGAAATTTAAGTTTATCAAATAATAATGGTGGAATTATATCTTTTTGTTCTGGTTGTGTCGAAACACTAAAAGGAGTGAATTATTTTATTAGAAAGGATCCTAAAGTAAAGGATGAAGTAAATAAAGTTTTAAAAAGTGTGGGAAAAAAATATGATGGAACCACAGATGTAAAACATTTTGCGCAGGTTCTGTATGAAAATCTTGATAAAGTGAGGGAGAATATAGTTCATCCTTTAAATGGGTTTAGAGTAGCAGTCCATTATGGATGCCATTACTTAAGGCCTTCTGAGATTATTAATTGGGATGATCCTTTTAATCCGATTACTATTGATGAGATAGTAAGAGCATTAGGGGCAGATTCTATAGATTATGATATGAAAATGGAATGTTGTGGAAATCCACTTGATAAATCAGATAAAGATATTTCTCTTCAAATGATTGGTAATAAATTCGAATCAATTCAAGAGTCTGGTGCGAATTGTGTTACCTTAGTATGCCCTGCATGCTTTCAGCAGTTTGACTTCAATCAACGAGAATTAAGTAAAGATAAAGAAGTTGGTTATGAATTCCCGGTTTTTTACCTCTCAGAATTAGTAGCTCTTGCATTTGGATTCAAGCCTGAGGAATTAGGGTTGAATTTTCATCGGGTTCGGGCTACAAAATTATTAGAAGGATTTTAAAATTAACTTAAAATTATTCAATAAATTATCAAATTAAAAAAAGATCTGGAAAAAATGGGATTAGCAGAAATAAAAACATTTGAAAATTTAGAGAAAGATGTAATATCAGTAAATAGATGTTGCGCTTGCGGTGCCTGTATTGCATATTGTGAAAATCAAGCTTTTAACGTTATTGAAATGGATAATTATATACCTAAATTTAAAACTGACAAAAGTGTTGATAACTGTAAAGAGTGTGGGTATTGTTATTATATTTGCCCTCAGACGGAACCTTTATTAGACAAATTAAAAGACACTCATCTTATAAAAGATGAATTAGGGAATATAATTGATATTTTTGCTGCGAGAACTACAAATGCTAAACTAAAAGAAGTTGGGCAAGATGGTGGTATAGTATCGACTATTTTAACCTATTTATTTGATACTAATAATATTGATGCGGCTATCGTGTCTGAATATGACGAGAATTTCAAACCTATACCGAAGATAATATATAGTAAAAATGAATTAGCAAAATCCGCAGGTACACGGTATTCAATATCTTCCAATATCTTACCCTTAAAAGATTTAACTCAAGTTGCGGAAGAGATAATTTCTCATAAGAAAAGAATTTATGATAGCGATCAATTACGTATTGCGTTTGTCGGGACACCTTGTCAATGCAGAGCTATTAGTAAAATGAAACTTTTAAATATTAAACCCGCACACGTTATAAGCGTAATAATTGGTTTATTTTGTTTTGAAAATTTTGATTACAATAAACTGGTAGAAATTTTAACCTCTAAAACACAAATTAACCCTTCAAATATCAAGAAAACAAACATTAAGAAGAATTTCTTTGTCACGTCAAAAGATGATGCAATCAAGGAAGTTGATATTAAAGATCTTGATGAAGCGGTTAGAAATCATTGTCATGAATGTGATGAATTTGTAGGAAGATTTACGGATCTTAGTGTTGGAGCATCTGGAGCACCTACAGGTTATTCAATGATCCTTACTCGAACTGAAAAGGGACGTAGTTTGATAGATTCATTACTCGCGACAGGTTATATTGAAAGATATATAATTCCAGCTGATCAAATTTCAGAATGGCGACCCAAAAAAATTAATTGGTTAAAAAAAATGACTTCACTCAAAGTGAAGAAATAGATAAAATGGTGGTTTGAATGGTAGAAAATTCTAAAAGTGCTCTTATTATTGGAGCCGGTATAGCAGGTATTCAAGCAGCTTTGGATTTGGGTGATATGGGAATAACAGTACATTTAATAGAGAAAAGTCCTGTTATTGGAGGAAAAATGGCACAATTAGACAAGACATTTCCCACTTTAGACTGTTCGATATGTATATTGGCACCAAAATTATCAGAATGTTATAGGCATCCAAATATTTATCTTTATACTCTTTCAGAAGTACAAAGGATTGAAGGAAAATCTGGGGATTTTACAGTTGAAGTCCTTAAGCGTGCTCGTTATGTAAAGGAGGATGCGTGTACGAATTGCGGGGATTGTGCTAAAATTTGTCCTGTCCGAGGTGTACCAAATTATTTTGATGCTAATTTGAAAAATATGGCAGCAGTATATATTCCCTTTCCTTCAGCAGTTCCCCCTGTTCATATCGTTGATAAGAATTCATGTGTATATTTAAATTATGGTATATGTGGATTGTGTGCCACGAATTGTGGAGCAGAAGCAATTGATTTCACGCAAAAAGATGAAATTTTAGAAATTGAAAATGTTGGGTGTATAATTGTTGCTCCTGGTTATGGTTTGATGGAAGATGTCAATCCTCTTACAAAGTATGGTTATAAGAGATATAGAAATGTAGTAACTTCTTTAGAATTTGAACGTTTAATTTGTGCATCTGGTCCACTTGAAGGACATTTAAGAAGGTTATCAGATGGGTTGGATCCTAAAAAGATTGCTTTTCTGCAATGTATTGGTTCACGCTCTGATAGAGATCAAAAGTATTGTTCTTCAATATGTTGTATGTACTGTACAAAAGCAGCTATGATAGCATATGAACATAACAATGATTTAGAATCTTATGTATTCTATATTGATATGAGAGCGGGAGGAAAAGGATTTCAGTCTTTTCTTCGAAGAGGAGCTGGTGAATATAATATTAAATATATTAAAAGTAAAGTTTCTCATATTGACATAGATGATGATGAAAGTCCTATTATTACCTATGAAGATTACGATACATCTGAAATTAAACAGATGAAAGTAGATTTAGCAGTTTTAGCAACATGCATCATCCCTTCACAAGGGATTGACAAATTAGCAGAATCATTAGGGATTGAATTAAATGAATATAATTTTATAAAAACAGATCCATTTTTCCCAGTAGAGACGAGTGTAGAAGGTATTTTTACATGCGGCTGCGCTCGGGAACCAATGGATATCCCTCGCTCGGTTGCTGAGGCGAGCGGAGCAGCAGCAAGAGCAGCAGAAGTAATTAAAGGAGGATGAAGATAAGATGTCTGAAAAAGAAAAAAAAGAACCCCGAATCGGAGTATTTGTTTGTAGTTGCGGTTCAAACATTGGAGGATTAATCGACGTTAAAGACGTTGCAGAATATGCTAAAACCTTGCCAAATGTAATATTTACTGAAGACAACCTTTACACTTGTTCAGAAACAGGATTAGCTCAGATTAAAAATGGGATCAGAGAACATAATTTGAATCGTGTAGTAGTTGCTTCGTGTACTCCAAGAACTCATGAACCACTCTTTCGAGATTGTATCAAAGATGAGGGTTTAAATGAGTATCTCTTTCAGTTTGTAAATATTCGGGACCAATGTACATGGGTCCATATGAAATATCCCACCGAAGCTCTTGAAAAGGCGAAAGAAGTTATTCGAATGGGTGTAGCAAAAGCAGCGAAACTTGAAGCTCTTGAAAATATAGTCGTTGATGCAACACCTACTGCTATGGTTATAGGAGGTGGTGTAGCAGGAATGACAGCTGCTCTTAGTTTAGCTAATCAAGGATTTGAAACACATTTAGTAGAAAAAACAAATGAATTAGGTGGAAAGCTTAATATTATAAATAAATTATTTCCTACAAGCCAAAACGCCTCTGAACTTTTAACAAGCTTGAAGAAAAGAGTTGAGAGTAATCCTAATTTAACAGTCTATACTTCAGCTAAAGTAAAGGATATTGGTGGTTTTGTAGGTAATTATGAGGTTGAAGTTGAGCAAAACAGTAAAATTACAGAGTTAGCTATAGGAGTTATTATAGTTGCTGTTGGAGCGTCTTTACTTACCCCTACAGGAAAATTTGGTTATGATGGTAAAATTAGAATTACTCAATATGAATTAGAAAATAAATTGCGAAATAATGAAGTAAATGCTAATGATGTCGTGATGATACAATGTGTAGGTGCTCGTAATGATGAAAGAGTCTACTGCTCAAATGTATGTTGTATGACAGCACTAAAAAACGCATTACTTATTAAAGAGAAAAATCCTGAAGTAAATGTAACAATATTATTTAGAGATTTATACACTCCAGGAACTTATTACGAAAACTATTATAGAAAAGCAAGAGAAGCGGGAATTGTATTTTTGAGTTATAAACTGGAGAAAGAGCCTGTTGTAGAAGAAAATACAATAAAAGTATTCAATGAATATATCGGAGAAGAGATAAGCATTCCCTATGATCTTCTTGTTTTGTCAACACCATTAATAGCTAATGATGATAATAAGGAACTAGCTCAAATGCTTAAAGTTCCTTTAGAAGAAAATAAATTCTTTTTAGAAGCTCATGTAAAACTTCGTCCTATGGATTTTGCTACCGATGGAGTGTTCGTATGTGGAGCAGCAAAGTGGCCTGTAGATATTACAGAATCAATAACTCAAGGTTATGCGGCTGCAGCAAGGGCAAGTACGATCATTTCTCATGACACTATAGAAGTAGAAGGTGCCACCTCATTTCTCCCTGAATATAATAAGAGTTTATGTTCTGGATGTGAAGTTTGTGTCACTGTTTGTCCCTATAAAGCTATCAGCAAGAATGAAGATGATGAGATTGAAATAACCCAAGTTCTTTGTAAAGGGTGTGGGGTTTGTGGTGCTACTTGTACAAATCATGCGATAATTATTAGACACTTTACGGACGAGCAAATTTTATCAGAAATTTATGCTTTTGGAGGTAAATAATTATGAGTTTTGAACCAAAAATTCTAGGATTTTTATGTAATTGGTGTTCCTATGCGGGAGCAGATTTAGCAGGAGTCAGTAGGATGCAATATCCTCCAAATATTCGAGTAATAAGAGTTATGTGTAGTGGTCGAGTAGACCCAAAATTTATATTTGAAGCGCTCCGTGTTGGAGCTGACGGAGTAATAGTTTTAGGTTGCCATTTAGGAGATTGTCATTATCTCGAAGGCAATTATGAAGCTGAAAAGAAATTTGATATGGTTAAAAGGTTTCTTAAATTAATTGATTTTGACAATAGAGTAAGGTTAGATTGGGTATCTGCTTCGGAAGGAGCTAGATATGCTTCAGTTATTACAGAATTTACAAATCATATAAAATCTTTAGGACCATCTCCTGCTGGAGG
>JBHLLJ010000165.1:0-6461 GCA_048885705.1 Candidatus Hermodarchaeota archaeon
AAAAAAGAATATTAAATATTGTAAATGAAAGAGGAAAAATGCAAAATCCAGTAACAGGATCTGGGGGAATGCTTATAGGAAAAGTAGAGAAAATAGGAGATGCCCTATTAGATAAAATACAATTAAAAGTTGGTGATAAAATTGCTACTTTAGTTTCTCTTTCATTAACTCCGCTTAGAATTGACAAAATTAAAAATATTCAACCTGAAATTGATAGAGTTGATATTGAAGGAAAAGCAATACTTTTTGAAAGTGGTATCTACGCTAAACTTCCTGAAGATATGGAAGATACATTAGCATTAGCTGCTCTTGATGTTGCAGGGGCTCCAGCACAAGTAAAAAGTATTGTAAAAGAAGGGGATACCGTATTAATTCTTGGAGCTACTGGTAAATCCGGTTTAATGTGTTCATATATGGCAAAAAAAATGGTTGGTAGAAAAGGAAAGGTTATAGGTCAAGCTCGAAATGAATCACGCGCCAAATTTTTAAGAAATACAAATTTCTGTCATGAAGTTATTATAGGAGATGTCCTAAAACCTATAAATATATTAGAAGAAACCTTAAATGTAAATGATGGACAAGAAGTCGACATTTCAATCAATTGTTTAAGCATACCTAACACAGAAATGACAAGTATTCTTCCAGTGAAAGACGGAGGGATTGTTTATTTTTTTTCTATGGCAACAAGTTTTACAAAAGCTGCTTTAGGAGCTGAGGGTATAGGAAAAGATGTAACTATGATTATCGGTAATGGATATACCAAAAATCATGTGCAAATTACTTTAGATTTATTAAAAGAATCAAGTATTTTACGAGAAATATTTGAAGAAAAATACTCGAAATAATTTGAAATGGATTAATATCCTTCATCTAAATTAACGATATTTTCTGGTTTTTCACCACGAATAAATCTATTCACATTTTCAAGAAAAGGTTTAAGATCAATCATCAATGCGTCCGATTGCCAGGCTCTGTGCGCTGTCATAACCACATTTTTTAACTTATGAAATGGGAATTTTGAAGGATAACATGGAAGAGGTTCTTGTATTTCGCCTCTGATATCAGGATAATTGTACCAAACATCAATAGCCGCCCCCCTAATTCGCTTTTCTTTCAAGGCAATATATAATTCTTGTTCATTAATAGTTAAACCACGACCTACATTAATAATAATCGTATCTGGCTTCATAGCTTTAAATTCAGCATTATCAAGAAAATTAACCGTATTTTTAGTTAATGGAAGAGTGTTAATTATAATATCGGCTTGTTTAATTGCTATTATTTTTTCATCAGGCAAATATATCTTTATACTATGATCATCGCATTGTTTAGTCCTTTTGATAGCAATATAGTTCATCTGAAATGGTCTACACATATCTTTTAAGGTTTTTGCGATGTTTCCATATCCCAGAAATAAAATAGTCTTCCCATATAGAGTAATCGCAGGATATTGCGTATAATCCCAATTTCCTTTTCTTAGAAGGCGATCATTTTGGTTTATTTCCTTAGTTGTAGAATGTAATAGAGCAAATGCATATTCAGCTATAATTTTAGAATGAGTATGAGAGTTACAGAGAATTATATTATTTTTTTTGTAAAATTCAAAATTAAATATTTCCAAACCGGTTGCAAAGGTTTGATGCATTTTCAAATTACTGTATAAATTTAGTTCCCCTTCCTCGATTTTAGGACCAATTAGGACATCAATTTCTTTAATAACTTGTTCTCTGTCTTGTTTTTTAATATCATTGTAAAAGATTAAATCAGCGGTTGAGTCTATCAATTGCCTATATCTACTTTTGACACGTTCCTTCGATAAGAGATCTTCTATCTCTGACCTTGGCTTTATTAATACTTTCATTGTATTATTTAATATTTACTTCGTTAAATATGACCTAGAATAAAGAATTTTTTATACTTATAAAATGCTTCATATTTTTCTACTCTTTTTCACAATAGCAATTAAAGGAACTTAAGATCGTATCTCCACAAGGACATTCCAAAGGGTGGTCATATTTTTCGCAAATTTTATTTATTGTGTTACATGAGAATAATAAATTGAATTTCTCACTTTCAAAGTGAGCCTCCTCAGCACTTAATTCTAATTCATTATATAGTAATACTTCTAACAATTGAGCATGACGTATCAATTCTTTTGCTAAATCCATACCCTTTTCCGTTAATTTAAGGGGAGAATATCTAATCCATTCAACCAATTCTTTTTTTTCAAGTCTTTCAATACAACTATTAATTGTTGATAATGGAATTTTAATATCCCTAGTTGCTTTAATTTCTTCTTGAACATGCTTTAACCTCGCATTACCATTAGTCCGATAAATAATTTTTAAAATTTGAAAATCTATATCCAACATGATCATTTCCCATTAATTATTAATGATTATGACCTCCTATTGACAGAACTAAAACCATTGCAAGAATTCCGATAATAACCAAAATAATCTGCTTTCCAATTTCTTTTGGTTCGGTTTTTTCATGGAGTTGAGGTGTAAGATCCGATAATGCAATATAGAGAAAACTAGCTGCTGAGATTGCTAAAAATATAGGGACTATAGTATCAAATACATCCAATATAAAATAACTTATAAAAGCAGAGGGAATTGTTGCTGAACTTGACAATAAATTATATAAAAGTGCCTTTCTCTTTGACATTCCATTATGGAGTAATATAGCAAAATCCCCAACTTCCTGGGGGATCTCATGCATGATTATCGAAATACCAGCTGCCAAACCAAGTCCAAAATTAGTAGTAAGAAAGGCTGCTGCAATTACAATGCCATCTGTAAAATTATGAAAAGCGTCTCCAATTAATATTAAAGGCCCGGGGGCATGAGAATGGATTTCGCACTGATTATTTTGACAGTTTCTCCATATTAGAAATTTTTCCAAAAAGAAGAAAAACAATATCCCACTTAGAATTATTAAAGTTATTAAATGGGGCTCTCCAGAATGCTCAATAGCTTCAGGTATCAATCCTATTAATGCTGCTGTGAGTAAAGTCCCTGTTGTGAAAGAAAGCAGGGCAGTAACTAATCTTTTTTGGATCTTCTCACCTATTAAAATGAAGAGTGAGGCGGCTAAGATTGCTCCTACACTCCCTAAAATGCTAAAGATTATAACCCAAAATAACATTAGATTAAATACCTCTATAATTCTTTTTTTCAGTTTTACGAATGATCGGAGATTATTTACGAATAATCGTAAATTAAAATATTTAAACTTTTTTATTCTTTAAGTTAAATTTAATTAGAATTTGGGAAGGTTATTTCTATAGATCCCTTAAAACCTTAAAATAATAAAAATTTAAGAAAAAGTTGTTTTTATAATCCTCCTAAACTTTATTTATTTCCTTTCACGCAAGAAAACAAACAGAATACTAAAATCGATTATCCGATAGCTAAACTAAAGTCAGAAGATAAGATTAAATTTTAAGTTTATCATCTAATAAACACTACTTTTATAGAATTTTTACTTTCAAAATAGTTTTTTAAGAATGATAATTTCATAATCTGACAAATTCCAAAAAATATTTGAAGAAACACACTTTTAATCAATTATTGAGTTAAATTGAAAATTATAAATAATACAGAGTTTAACCATGAAAGTCAATCGACGAAAGGAATTATTTGGACATGTGAGTGATGAAGATTGGTACGATTGGCGTTGGCAAGTTAAAAATAGGATAACAACTCTCGAAGAACTCAAAAAATATATTACATTAAGCAAAGAAGAAGATGATCCAAGAATATTACAAGAGTATAGGATGGCAATCACCCCCTATTACCTGTCATTAATTGATCCTGATGATCCCTATGATCCTATTAGAAAACAAGCAATTCCAACTATTCACGAATTAGAAAGATATGTTGGTGAGCTCGAAGATCCATTGAGTGAAGATGTGGATTCTCCAGTTGAAGGATTGACTCATCGTTACCCTGATCGAGTATTATTTTTAGTTACTGAAGTCTGTTCAATGTATTGTAGGCATTGTACAAGGAGAAGATTTGCTGGACGTCACGATATGGCTCCGCCACAATCACAAATTGATTTATGCATTGATTATATAAAGAAAACACCCTCTATTAGAGATGTATTATTATCCGGTGGTGACGCTTTACTAATATCTGATAAAAAATTAGAAGATATTCTAAAAAAGTTAAAGGAAATCCCTCATGTGGAAATAATACGTATAGGATCTAGGTCACCAGTTACTAATCCCTTTCGGATTACTCCAGAATTATGTGAAATGTTAAAAAAATATCAACCTATTTGGTTTAATACACATTTTAATCATTCTAAAGAAATCACAGAAGATTCCACAAAAGCATGTGAAATGTTAGCAGATGCTGGAATTCCTCTTGGAAATCAATCTGTTTTATTAAGAGGTGTAAATGATTGCATTCATATTATGAAAAAATTAGTACAAGAATTGGTAAAAATTAGAGTTAGACCATATTACATTTATCAATGTGATTTATCCATTGGATTAGGTCATTTTCGAACAAGTGTTGCTCAGGGCATTGAAATAATTGAAGGACTACGTGGGCATACTTCTGGACTCTGTGTTCCTACTTTTGTAGTTGATGCACCTGGAGGTGGTGGAAAGATCCCTGTAATGCCCGATTACACAATTTCTCAAGGAAATAAGCGAGTTGTTTTAAGAAATTTCGAAGGGGTTATAACAACCTATGAAGAACCAGACAATTATATTCCTAATTGTCACTGTGAAGATTGTGAAAAGCAAATTGGAGTAAGTGCCTTACTGAGTGGGGAAAAAGTTACTATTGAACCTGCTGATCTCAAAAGGAAACTAAGAAGGAAAAAACTTACAAAATAATTCTAAAATTTAAATAAGTTAGTATTATTTCTGTTATTATCGAATATACTAAGGTTTTTTGCAAGAAAATGGACTTTATGACCAATTTTCTAAGTAACATCTCTAAATATTCAGTAGTTTCGATTATAGGGCTCGCAAAAAATGTTAGCAAAACTACCACATTGAATTATATTATTAAAAATTTAACAGATTATAAGCTAGCTTTAACATCTATAGGACGGGATGGAGAAAAGTATGATGTAATAACACAATTACCTAAACCTCGAATATATATCAAAAAAGGCACAATTATCGCGACTGCTAGACAGAGTTATGAAGCAAGTGAAATCGAAATGGAACTGATAAAAACTACTGAGTTTAACACTCCAATAGGTGAAGTTTTAATATTAAAGGCGTTGAGTGATGGTTTAGTTGAATTAGCTGGGCCCTCAACTAATAGAGCATTAAAAAAGTTATGTTTAGAATTAAAAGATTTAGGATGTGATTTGATCTTAATTGATGGTGCCTTTGATAGAAGATCATATGCAACACCTATTATATCCGACGCCACTATCCTTTCTACAGGAGCTTCCGTATCTGAGAATATGCAAGATGTTATTAATTTAACAGTTCATACAATTGATTTATTAAATCTAGAAAATGAAAGAAATAAAGAAATTCTGGATATTGCTAAAGAAATTTTTAAAAAAGCAAAAGTGGGAATAATAGATAGCCAAAATAATATAAAATTATTAAATATATTAACCCCCTTAGATGCTGCTAAAGATATATCTAAAGAATTAGATGAGAAATCTAAATTTATTGTAATAAATGGTGCAATCACTGATAAATTATTAAAGGATTTGATGAGGCTAACGGAGAGATATAAAGGGGTTACTCTTTTAGTAAAAGATGCAACGAAAATTTTTTTAACTAAATTAATTAAAGATAAGTTCCAAAAGAAGGGTGGAATTATAAAAGTTTTACATTCTATTAAGATAATAGCAGTTACTATCAACCCGACTTCTCCATTGGGATATCAATTTGGAAAAGAAGATTTTTTAAATTTAATGAAAAAAAAACTTGATATTCCAGTATATGATCTTGGACCAGGTAATTAGTATTTATTAAAAAAGATATTAATGTATAAAATTGTGAAAAGAATGGGAGAGGAAATAAAAAAATTAGAAAGTAAAGTGAATTTAAATTTTGCGATAGTCAGTAAAGCAAGAGAAACAGCAAAAAAAATTGCTATTGAGACTCAAAAATTTATTGATTTACATACAACCGCTTCAATAGAAAGGACTGTGTGTAGATTATTCGGAATAGATGGAGTAGATGAATTTGAAGTACCCCTTCCTAATATTGTCGTAGACCATTTGAACAAGAAAAATCTTCTTGGAGTCGGCGCGGCACTTCTAATAGGTAATGCCATATTACATACTAACCTTAAACCTCAAGAAATTGCAGAAAAAGTATCTAAGAATGAGTTAGATTTAGCAGGATTACCACTAAAAGACTTTTCTGAAATCAAAGCAACGATTAATGTCATTGCTCAAGAGAATTTAATAAAAATATCACAAAATAAGAAAAAAAGAGAAAATTTACTTCATAAATATGGTGATAA
>JBHLLJ010000166.1:0-6371 GCA_048885705.1 Candidatus Hermodarchaeota archaeon
TATAATTTCTTTAAAGAGAAAAACCATTTTACTAAATCAATATCTTCAAAAAAAGGTATCTTCTTAGCTGGATTCTGTCAAGGCCCAATGGATATACCAGAAACAGTAGCTGATGCAAGCGGAGTAGCTTCACAAGTAGCAGCTTTACTCAGTTCAGCAAAATTTACCCAAATAAAGGAAAAAGTATTTGATATACCAGAAAAAGCAGTTGATTTAACAGAAGAACCCAGAATTGGTGTGTTAATATGTCACTGTGGTATTAACATTGGTAAATATATTGACATACATGAAGTTGTAAAACATATAAAATCATTACCAAATGTAGTTTTTTGTGAGGATAATTTATATTCATGCTCTAGTGATTCTCAAACAAGAATTAAAGAAGTCATAGAAGAATATAATCTAAATAGATTCATTGTAGCATCTTGCACTCCACGAACTCATGAATCTTTATTTCAAGAAACATGTCAAGAAGCAGGATTGAATAAGTACTTATTTGAAATGGCTAATATTCGTGATCAATGTTCTTGGGTTCATATGACAGAGAAGGAACTTGCTACAGAGAAGGCTATAGATTTAATAGCAATGACTGTAGCTAAATCAAGGTTATTGAGATCTCAACAAGAACCAAAATTGTCAGTTATCCCAGAGGCTTTAATAATAGGGGGTGGAATATCTGGAATGACAGCGGCATTGAATATCGCTAACCAGGGATACACAGTTTATCTTGTAGAAAAAGAGAAGATCCTTGGGGGAATTTTGAATAATTTATATCTTCTATATCCAACTCAAGAAGATGCTTCAATTTTTTTAAAAGAAATAGTAGAAAAAGTAAAGAAGCATAAGAAAATTCAAGTTCATTTAGAATCTAAAATAAAAGATATAACAGGTTATATAGGCAATTACGATATTTCCATTATTAATTCCAAAAATAAAGCTACTGAATTGAAAGTAGGTGTAATCATTGTTGCTACTGGAGGCCAAGAGTTAAAACCTGTTGGATTTAATCAGTATATTGATAGCAATATTAATGTTATTACAGAAATGGAATTAGAAAAGCGATTAAATCAAAGAGACCCCTCTTGGCTTGACGGAATTAAACGTGTAACGACGATTTTATGCGTAAATGCTAGAGAAAAAGAAGGAATTACATATTGTTCGAATATATGTTGTGCAACTGCTATTAAAAACATAAATATCTTAAAAGAATTAAAACCTGAACTCGAAATGATTGTTCTTTATAGAGATTTTCAAATGGCCAAAAAAGAATTTGAAGAATATCTTTTTGATAGAAGAAGAGATGCCATACTTTTAAGATATGATCTGAATCAACTACCAGAAATCGATAAAATAAGTAAAAAACCTGAAAAATATGGACTAAAGGTATTTGATACAAATTTACAGGATACCATTACGTTTGATACGGATTTAATTGTTTTATCTCCTCCTATGATTCCATCGGATAATTCAGGACCATTAGCAAAAATGCTGAAAGTACCTTTAGATAGACATGGCTTCTTCTTAGAAGCGCATGCTAAACTTAGGCCTGTAGATTTTGCTACTGATGGAGTTTTCTTATGTGGTTGTGCTCATTGGCCGAAACATATTCAAGAATCCATCACTCAAGCAAATGGTGCTGCGGGGAGAGCAAGCAGATTTTTAAGTTCAAAGGATATTGTTGCTTCGGGTCTAGTAGCTGAAGTTAATAGTGAGGTATGTGTAGGATGTAAAGTATGCATGAAGCTCTGTCCATATAATGCTATTTCCAAGAACGAAGAAGATAAAGCTGTTATAAATAAAATGCTTTGTAAAGGATGTGGAGTTTGTGGAGCGAGTTGCCCAGAAAACGCTATAACTGTTTATCATTTTACTAATGAGCAAATTTTATCAGAAATTATTGCTTATGGGGGAGAATAAAAACTGTGACATTCAAACCCAAAATTTTAGGTTTTTTATGTAATTGGTGTTCTTATGCTGGAGCAGATCTTGCCGGGGTAAGTAGAATACAATATTCTCCGAACATTAGAATTATTCGAGTTATGTGCAGTGGTAGGGTCGATCCAATCTTTATTGCTGAAGCTTTCTCAAAATCTATTGACGGAGTGCTTGTATTAGGATGTCACCCTGGAGATTGTCATTATATTAGTGGAAATTATGAAGCAGAAATGAAAATGAATATGCTTATAAAATTACTAGATTTTGTTGGATTTTCTAAGCGCTTTCGTTTAGATTGGGTTTCGGCTGCTGAGGGAAATAGATTTGCTCAACTTGTAAATGAATTCAATGAAAAAATCATTAAATTGGGGCCTTCACCCTTTAATAATAAGAAATTAAAGAAACAATTATCCGAAGATTTTGAAGTAATCAAATCTGTATTAACAGATTCTAGAATTAGAACATTAGTCGGTAGAGAAAGGATAATTACTACCGAAGGAAATGTGTATAATGAAATAATACCAAAAGAAGAATTTGAAAAGATTCTTGATGAAAGTTTATACAAAGAATTCATTCGTTATAAAATAATTCAAAAAATTAAAACTACAAGCAAATCTGTTCCAGAAATATCTAATGAGATAAATATCAAGCCAAATGAAGTATTAAATCACATTGTAACTCTAAGACAAAGAGGCCTAGTTGATCTTGATGAAATAAATGAAGAAATTCCATCGTTTATATCAATTAAGGAGGGAAAATAATGGAAAAGATCGGAGCTGTCTTAGTTTTAGGAGGAGGAATTGCTGGCATTCAGAGCTCCATAGACTTGGCAGATTCAGGATATAAAGTGTATCTAGCTGAGTCGACAACAAGTATAGGAGGAGTAATGTCTCAATTAGATAAAACCTTTCCAACAAATGATTGTGCTATATGTATTCTTGCTCCAAAATTGGTACAAACAGGTCGCCATGAGAATATTGAAATTTTGATAAATTCAAACCTAGAAAAAATTGAAGGAGAACCAGGTAATTTTACTGTATATTTAACTCAAAAAACACTATATTTGGATCAGAATAAATGTACTGGATGCGGTTTGTGTGCTCAAAAATGTCCAATCGAAGCAATAGATCTCTTTAATAAAGGACTTTCCAACAAAACAGCGATTTCTGTTAAATTCCCTCAGGCTGTGCCTTTAGTTTTTTCAATTAATAAAGATAAATGTATAGGTTGTGGTGTTTGCGAGGGCATTTGTAAAGCTAAAGCAATAAATTATGAGCTTAAAGATAAAGATGTTCATCTTAATGTCGGGGCTGTAGTTCTCGCAACTGGATTTGATGAATATGATCCTACTCCTTTAACTCAAATTGGTTATGGAAAACACTTAAATGTAATCACTAGTAATGAATTCGAACGGATATTGAGTGCGAGTGGACCACATGCCGGTTTAATACTCCGTCCTTCTGATGGAATTATTCCAAGAAAAATAGCATTTTTGCAATGCATTGGTTCAAGAGATAAACAACATGGCATTGATTACTGTTCTTCTGTATGCTGTATGTATACAACAAAAGAAGCTGTTATTGCTAAGGAGCATATGAATATCGTAGAACCCACTATTTTTACGATGGATATTAGAGCATACGGAAAAGATTTCGATAAATATATTGAACGAGCAAGAGATGAATATGGCGTAAGATATATTAGACGTAGAATATCTGCAATTAAAGAGATTCCTGATTCTAAAGATTTAAAAATATTTTATGAAACAGAAGATGGAACAATTATTAACGAGATTTTTAACCTAGTAGTTTTATCAGTAGGAATGCAGCCTAATAAAAAAGCAACAGAATTAGCTAAAAAATTAGATATCGAACTAAATGATTATGGTTTCTGTAAAACTGACACTTTTACTCCAGTAGAAACCTCGAGACAAGGAATTTATGTATGTGGAGCATTTGCAGCTCCAAAAGATATTCCTGAAACTGTTATTGAAGCAAGCGCTGTCGCTGGGCGTGTAAATGTCCTATTATCTGAAGCCAGAAATAAATTAGTCTCAAGAAAAGAACTTCCTGAAGAATTGGATGTGAGCGATCAACCACCACGAATTGGTGTATTCATATGTCATTGTGGGATAAATATCGGTGGAGTTGTTGATGTTCCTAACGTTGTAGAGTATGTTAAAACTCTACCTAATGTAGTTTATGCAGAACATAATTTGTATACGTGTTCAGCCGACACTCAAACTAATATTAAAGAAAAAATAGAGAAAAACCAATTAAATCGGGTTATAGTTGCCTCATGTACCCCAAGAACACATGAGCCTTTATTCCAAGCGACGATAAGAGAAGTTGGTTTGAATAAATATCTTTTTGAAATGGTAAATATCCGCGATCAGTGTTCATGGGTTCATATGCACGAAAGTGAAAAAGCAACGGTTAAGTCAAAAGATCTCTTAAGAATGTCAGTAGCAAAAGCTACCCAATTAATCCCTTTACAAGAACAAGAAATCAATATAATAGATAAGGGTTTGATTATAGGAGGGGGTGTATCTGGGATGTCAGCAGCATTGAATCTTGCTTCTCAAGGTTTTGAAGTGTTCTTGATTGAAAAAGAAGATTCTTTGGGTGGTTTTACTCGAAATATTTATCAAACTCTTGAAAATGATGACGTTCAGGAATTTTTAGCAAATTTAATTAAAAATGTTGAAGAAAATCAATTAATCCATGTATTTAAAAATGGTAAAATCAATTCCATTTCAGGCTATATCGGGAATTTTTCCACAAACGTAACTTATGGAAAAAATAATAAAAATATTGATCTAGATCATGGAATTATAATTGTAGCGACAGGAGCAAATGAGTATCAACCAAATGAATATAATTATGGGAAAGATCAAAGAATATTAACACAAGCTCAGTTTGAAAAAGATTTATTTACTACACCAGACAAGATAAAAAAATTAAATTCTATTGTCATGATACAGTGTGTGGGATCCAGAAATGAAGATCATCCATATTGTAGTAGGATTTGTTGCTCAGAAGCTATAAAAAATGCTTTAAAGGCGAAAGAAATCAATCCTAATATAGAAATTGTTATTCTATATCGTGATATTAGAACATACGCTTTTAAAGAAAAGTTTTATAATAAAGCAAGAGAAAACAATGTGATCTTTGTTAGATTTGATGAAAAGAAACCTCCAGAATTAAAAATTAAAAATAAACTAATAAATATAATAGCTAATAATCCCGATTTAGGAGACCTTGAATTACACCCAGATTTAATAGTATTAAGTACAGGGCTGGTAGCTCCTATTAAAGAAAATGAAAATTTAGCAAAAATGTTGAAAGTGCCACTTAATGAGGATAAATTCTTTTTGGAAGCTCACGTTAAATTAAGACCAATTGATTTCGCAACCGATGGAATATATTTGTGTGGATGTGCACACTCACCTAAAGATATTCGAGAATCTATTGCCCAAGCTAATGGAGCTGCTGCCCAAGCCGTTAAAATTTTATGCTCTGAAAAAATTGTTACATCTGGACTTGTCGCTACTGTAATAGAAGAAAATTGTATCGGATGTGGAAGTTGTCTTGAAGTTTGTCAATTCAATGCTATAGAATTGATAGAGAAAGAAAGAGAATTTGAGGATTTTAAAATTACTATAAAAAAATCGCATGTCAATCCAGCACTTTGTAAAGGGTGTGGTACATGTGGCGCACAATGCCCTAATTCAACAATAGTTATAAAACATTTTGGTTTTGAGCAAATAAATGCTATGATTTCAGCACTATTAGTCCAAAGTTAAATTATGAGTTATTAAATTATGTCTAAATCAAAAAAAAAAGCAATTAAAAAGGATTTTCACCCAAATATCTTATGCTTTTGCTGTAATTGGTGTAGCTATGCAGGAGCAGATTTAGCTGGTGTATCTCGTTTTCAATACCCTTCTACTATTAGGATAGTTAGGGTTATGTGCTCTGGCAGAGTAGATCCTGCTTTCATTTTAGAGGCATTTAAAGAAGGTATTGATGGAGTAATAGTAACTGGATGCCATATTGGTGATTGTCATTATTTGAAAGGAAATGAATTTGCCAGAGATAGATTTGAGAAGTTTAAAGGAATTTTAAAAATATTTAATCTAGAAAAACGATTTAGACTTGAATGGGTAAGTGCCTCTGAAGGAAAACGATTTGCTGAGGTTATTACTGAATTTACGAATGAAATTAAAGAATTAGGACCATTACAAACAATTTAATATAAGATTTTTCTTCTCTATTGAGATATATGAAAAGGTAAATTCAGCGTCTGATTTCAATGAAAATTCCTTTGAAAAAATTTTTTTATAATTCAGATTCTTTCACCCCAAATGGTATCAACTCATCGAGATAGGAGAGGATCGTTCCTAATTCAGGTTCTTGAAGTTCAGTATTAATGAG
>JBHLLJ010000167.1:0-6256 GCA_048885705.1 Candidatus Hermodarchaeota archaeon
TGAAGAAGGAAAATGGAAAATTTGAATTAAAAGTTCAAAGTTCAATTCTATTTGGATGAGTATAAATATTCATTCTCGCTCCACGAACAAATCCTATTAATGTTATTCCATACGCGAAGGCTAGTCGAACTCCAGATTCTACTGCTGCCGAGATAGAAGCTACTACAGGTATTTTAGCTTTTATTGCTTTTAAAACCGAATCCCCTGTCAAGCGACCTGTTGAAGTTAAAAAGACATCCTCAAAATTCTGTTCATTTATTAACATATCACCAATAACTTTATCAATGGCATTATGTCTACCAATATCTTCTTTAACACTTAAAAGATTTCCCTCATAATCAAAAATTGCGGCCCCATGACAACCACCAGTTTCTCGATAAAGTGGTGTATTTATGTGCATTTTTTTTATAGCAGAAAAAATAGTACTTGCTTTAATTTTAATAGAATCCTTTTCTTTAATCGCATCCTTTACTTTGGCTTTTTCCAAGCCCTCCTTAATTACACTACGCCATGGAGATGATATGCCACATGTAGTATCAACTACTCGACTTACTGGATTAATATCAAGGTCTTCAATATTAAACGTCAATTCTTCTTTTAATTCTATAAAAATAGACTTTTCTAATTCTTTTACCTCTATATTTTTAACATCCTTTATTGAATTAATCGCTCCTATTGAAAATAAAAACCCAATAGCAAGTTCCTTAAGATCATTTGCTAAACAAATAATATTTACCAAAGACTTAGAATTTACATATAAATCAATTGGTGTTTCATACAAAATGATGTCGTCAGTCTCTTCTTTCTTACCTTTTTTTATTTGAGAAATCTTTACTATTCTTTTAAACAACTGTAATCATTTAAAGACATTTTTTTAAATTACACTAAAATGAATTTTGTTTCCTATTTTCTTTAAATATAATGAATTAAAAAAGGATTATTATTAAAATAAAGGGTAAATCTTAATCAACAAAATCATATAATTTGATATGTTTTTTGTGTTAAATTATTATTTACATAAAAACCAAATTTTTATAAAGTTACAAATCAGTAAATATTGAATATCCTAGGGATTCATCATAGGGTTTAATCTTAAAGAATTCACTGACCATATTCTATAAGAATTATGAATAGATATTTAATCATATCTATAGGAAATCAGATTTAATAGAGAGTCTAAAAGAATGAAAATAAAAATTAAATTATTTAATAATGAATCTTAAGCTTTTTCAATACTATGTCCGCATTCACTACAAAACTCAGCATTAAATGGTAGAGAGGAGCCACAATTTGGACAAAAAACATTTTGAAACGGCACTGGTGGTTTAATTTCTAACTCTTCCCTTTCTTCGATTTTCTCGACCTCTTCGACTTCTTCTTCTTTAACTTTTGGTGGTTTTACTTTCTTTATAAAAGCTCGCCCTATTATAGCTATGGCTACCCCAGCAAAACCTACTCCGGAGCCATAATTGAAATTATTATAAAGATCATCTAGAATTTGGTCATATGGCGGATCTAATACAATTCCTGTGAAATTTACTACTTGAGTAATTATCCATATAATTAAAGCTAGTGTACCAAAAGCTAAACCAATCCAAATTATGAATTTTCCTAATTTCATTGCACCTAATGCAATCAATATTGCTCCAGCAATTACTGCTATTCCTCCTAGATCTGCAATCCACCTAAATATGACATTAACTATCACGTCAAAAAAGGGTTCGTAATCAGGCCATTGAGCCGCGGCCATTTCATAAAGAGATTCAAATACACTAATACTTCCAACTACAGCACCTAAGATCATGCATATTCCGCCGATAATTAATAAAATAATTCCTGTTTTATGCTTCATGAAATTTCTTCCTCATCTAAAATTATTTTTTTAAAGTAACCTTAAATAATTATAACCTTTATTTGTTTGTAATATTTTTTTAAATTTAAACAGTTATCTGTTTATTTTGTTTAATAAAAAAGTAATTTTCAGCCTAGTATTTAGGCAGCAACATATAATCTACCATTAGAACTATTTGAAATTTTACCTGTTTTTTTATCAATCTTAGAATGATTTTTTTCTACTGAATGGTCTCCACTATATTCAGTAAACTTACCTTCAATAATTTCACCATTCATTAATTCAATTTCTTTAACTTGACCGAGTTTCTTGTATGAAGGAAGAATCCTCGATATTTTACCTTTAACAATAATAGTTCCTCGCACTTGGTCTGCTCCAATACATCTATCACAATCACCTTCTACAATAATTGTCCCACCATGACTATGAACTCCTAAAAATGAACCTGCGCCACCACAAATCAATGTTGGAAACCTTTTAGATGGTTTTGAGCCATTTGCCCATGATAAAGCTTCATTACCTATCTTGCCCTTAACTTTTATTATTCCATTTTCCATTCCTTTCCAATATCCTCTATAGGCAGCACCAACATAATGACCTGAATCACCTGTAATCTCCAATTCACCCCCTTTTAGCATCGCACCAGCCCAATCATCAGCATTTCCATTAACGAGTATTTTTCCTCCTGACATGTTATTTCCCACATGCATTCCTACATTACCATTTATTATAATTTCTCCTCCAGTCATTTTCTCCCCGACTCTTTTAACATTTGAGAGATCTCCATCAATGATAATTTTAGTATCATTCACTTCTCCTCCATTTCCCGTAACATTGAAAAAATCTCCAATAGTTTTCTCTTCATTTCCATGATATACTATGAATTTCTTAATGTCAGCTGCAGATTTTCCTGCGAATTTATCTGGTGTTATAGTTTCAGCTTCTAATGGAAATCTAGGACTTTTTTTAAGTTTTAATTTAACTTCTGGCATAAGTCTATTCACCTTTTTTTTTCTTTACTGCTTCTATTAATTTCTCTAAAATTGCTTTGTCAGTTAAGCATTCACCTGGTGCTTCTTTTACTTTCCTTAATCTTAAAGGAACACTATCCATTCGATATGCGGTGCCCTCACATTCTATTCCAGCGATTGCAGGTGGCAAAATTATATCTGAATTCACAGATGTTGGAGTGTGGTGAGGTTCTATGGTTATAATTGGATGTTTAAACATATTTTTTACTGCCGCTGCTGGAAAATTGCTCGCAGGATCAGAAGCAACAATTAAAGATGCATCAATTTCGTCTCTAATTAAAACATCTACCGAAGAAAACTCTCCTGGATTATAACGTGGATACCCTTTAGAAAAATCTATTGAATAAGAATATCCTGTTTGCCATGAGAATACTTGATTTGCTCCAGCAACATTATAATGGCCTCTCATAGGAGTTAACAAAAATTTTGTGTGATCGTTCAATTCTCGAACAAGACAAATTGCAGCATCTATATTCCTATGATGAGAAATTGTTTGAGTTAGACCCATTCCGAAAAAGATTACACCAAATTTACATGATTTCAAAGCATTGACTAATTCTATAATTTTATTTTTTGGAACTCCAGAAATTACATCACCATCTAATTCAACTCCTCTTAATGTTGCTCTAATTGCATTTATTAATTCATAATCCTCGTTAGGGTTTAATTGAATATGCATATCAGCCAATTGAGCTGTATTAGTATTCCTAGGATCAACAACTACAATAAATCGGTCATTCGTCCCATCTTTTCTAAAATACCCCCTTACGAAATCGCTATATCGACCTAAATGTCTAGGATGTGCATGTACTGGATTACTACCCCAAAATACTACCAGATCTGCTCTATTTTTATATTCACCTAAAGTTGAAGTAGGAGCGCCAACATCCTGAATAGCTAATAATGAAGGGCCATGACATACAGATGCAGTATTGTCTAAAATTCCTCCTAACATTTCTGCTAATTCCACACCTTTACCCTGTGCATCACATTCAGTACTGGAAAATCCATAAAGTAAGGGCCTTTTAGCTTTTGTCAAAATTTCAGCAGCTTTATCAATTGCCTCATCCCAAGATACTTTCTTAAAAGAACCATTATCTTTTATTAACGGCTTATCGTACCGATGTTCGCTAGGATTTGATGAGAAATATTTCTTAGTTCCAATCTGACAACCGTTTCGTACTTCTATAACTTTCTCCTCTTTAGTATCAATATCAACTTCAAGATCATCGCATAATGTTCCACAAAAAGGACAAATAACGTCTGTGACTGTTCTAACATTTTTAGCAGCCATATTTATGCCTCCCTCAACAAATTTATTAATTTTATAGCATCCAAAACTTTTGCATTTGGCGCTGCTTCTACTCTTGCCTTCATTCCCTTATAGGTGGGAGTACCGCATGATTGCGAATCAGGATTTACTACTTGATTTGCCCATGGTCCCATTGGAATAAAAATAATTCCAGGATGTGGACCTTCTTCAGATATTGTTGAATAAACAACTACTTCACCATAATCAGTAATTACTTTAACTGGCGTTCCGATAAGACAATCTAATTTCTTAAAATCATCTTTATCAAAAGCGCAAATTCCTGCAGCCCTGACATTTTCTTTTGTGTTTTTGCCTCCTTCAAGTGCAATACCCTGATTAATTGTTCGGCAAGTTATTAAGATTAGATTATTAATACTCATTTTATTAATCCTCCTTCTGTCCACTCCACCTTAAAGTTTTTAATCTTTCTAATAGAGGAACCCAAAATAATTCACTAAATTCTCCAGAAGTTTTCACATCAGTTATTTTTAGCTTCACAGCACCCGTTGGACAAGCATTATCGCAAGATCCACAAAAAATGCATTTTTCCTTGTCTACAACAACATTGGGGACTGTTTCCCACCCCTTATCTGACTTTTCTGGAACTGTAATTGCACCACTTGGACAAACATCGGCACAAGCTTGGCAACCTCCAGCACATTCCTCATCAACGATGCTAATTTCACCATCAGCGTATACTTTCGCAATTCTTTCAATTCCAGCATTGTCTTTGATCTTTTTTGTTTCAAATTCAAGTTTAGGTACCACTTTTTCCTTTACAATTTGAATATCGTTTAATTCATTCAATTTTCCATCTTTCTTTAGGCTTAATGCACTAAATGGGCACATTACAACGCATGTTCCACAGAATACACATTTTTTAGGGTCATATATTTCTGGAATAATATCCTCCATATTTGGGAAACGTCGTGCTGCTGCAACTGGGCCTCGTGAGATTGCTTCCTTTGGACAGACACGTGCGCAAGTACCACACCCTATACATTTTATTCTATCCAAAATAAGCTCTAAACTTTCTGTAAGAAATTGTACTTTCACATGTTCAATTTCTTTACCAATTGATCTTGTTATTTTAGGAAACGACATATTTTCATCCTCATTTAACTTCAACTAAATGTAATTCGATTGCATTAACTGGACAATATTTTATGCATACTCCACATCCATCACAATTTACATCTCTACCCTCAACATATATATCATAAGCCATTCCATTTTTGACTAGAACTACTGCATTTTCTTTAGTTAAATAACCTTTCTCCTTTAACTGCTGGAAATTCAATGGACAACTAACTACACAGTCATTACAGCCAATACATATGTTCTTATTTATTTTTAGCCGATAAATCTGCATGTTTTTCCCTCATTATGTAATAGATAAAGCAATGATTTCCTACATTAGCGTAAAATATTTGTAGAAGTATAAACGTTTAATAATATCCTTCGATATTTTAAATTAACTTAAATTGTAGAAAGTATATTTTTATAAAAAATTTGTTGTATGAAATCTTAAGTTCTCATTATAAAAGGGGCGTTACTAAATCTAACTAAATTAGTTTAAAGATAATAACATTATCTACTACTTTTTAACAGGAGTTAAAAGAATAAAATAAAATCTAATTAATATATAATTATTACAGGAAATTGCCAATTATCCTGTAGGTATTATATGTATTATTGAAAAAGGGGAAATAATTAGGAAACTAATAATATTAGTACTCAGACTATACGAAAATGTTTTTTTTGTGGAAATAGGTTTTAATATAAGTAAATCTTTATCAAATTGTTTGAATATATATCGATAAAAGAGGAATTCTAAAGTTATTGGAACTATTTCTATTAAAAGGTAAATAAATAATATAAAATCAGAATATATTAAAGATGTGGAATAAAAAATAAGTACCAACCATTGAGTAATTGGAAAAGTGATTAAATTTACCCATACTACTAATTTGAATAAATCGTAACTGTTTTTTATATTATTACTTGTCAACAATAAAATGATTCCGTATTCCAATAATAATGTCATAATCATTACCAGTA